>JAZONV010000087.1:0-15526 GCA_045654685.1 Clostridia bacterium
TTCGTCAGACCGAGGTTTTGCCTCCGACTTCCTTCAGACTCCGCCTCACGACGGACGCCCTTGCCTTCAGCTAACAGTTCCTACTGCCAAGCCTGTAGCGGACTTTCACCGCCAAGTTATTACGCATGCCGAGCGCACATCCAAAACAGGCAGTCTCTCTGATTGTGAAATCTGAAGAGACTGCCTGTTTTTTCATTACTTTTGTTATATAAAGACCGTATAAGCCGGATGACAATGCTTTTTGTCGATATGCAATTCTACAAAAAACAGATATGGCATAAATCTCGTTGCCCAAAGGCAACATATCGAACCATCAATCATATCGAGTGTTTCAGCACATATCGAAAATTTCCTGAGAGATTTATATCGATGCGACTTACAGTCGCAATATAATTATCTCCATCCGGGACCAAGTGTTCTTCCGCCGTCAACAACAAAGTTCTGTCCGGTGATATAGTCCTGTGATGCTAAAAACAGAACAGTATCGGAAATGTCTTTCGGTTTTCCTCCCCTTCCGTTTTTTCCAAGGAAAGTCATATGTTCAAACTTGTATCCGTCACGTTCTATGGCACCGGGGGATACACAGTTTACACAAATGTTATATTCTCCCACTTCCATAGCAAGTGCCTTCGTCATTCCTATTACTGCCGCTTTTGATGCCGCATAGTCAACTCTGTCATAGAGACCGACAAGAGCTGCAATAGAGGACATATTTATAATTTTGCCGCATTCTTTTTTTATCATATAGGGCAAAACTGCCTGAATACAATGCATTGTACCTTTCAGATTTGTGTCTATAACAAAATCAAGTGTTTCAGGTTCGGCATCCTGAAAACGTGTGAGTTTGCCTATAAGTGCGGCACTTCCTCCTGCATTATTCACAAGAATATCTATGCCGCCAAAAAGTTTTTCTGCTTCTTTTACATAACTGAATATTTTTTCTCGGTCACGAACATCGCAGACAGCCGCCATAGCGCCCACACCTTTTGCCTGAATTTCAGCAACTGTGTTTTTTGCATTTTCTTCATTATAATCACAAACAACTATATTTGCACCCTCATTTGCAAAACTAAGGGCAATTTCTTTACCTATATTCTTACCTGCTCCGGTAATCATAACGGTTTTACCTTTAAATCCGTACATAATTTCAACCTCACAAAATCTTTTTAACATTATCAACTATTGCTTTTGAAGTTTTCAGGTCAAGTTGTTCAAGCAAACTGCTTTCTTTAAAGCGGTCTACGGTGAAAATCATATGGCTTCCGAGCATCGGATTGATTATTCTGGAAAGCACTCCCGCTTTTCCGCCTGCGTGATATGATACAGGTGTTTCAACATTCTTTTTAAGCATAAGCATTGCTTTGAAACTTTCTGCCAGATCATCATCATTTTCCGCTATGGTTACAATTTTTATTATATCAGGATTTCTTTTTTCAAGGAACAATGCAAGTTCTGTGACCTGTTCTGCCTTCATTGGGATTCCGGGATGGCAGGAAAGAAGAACTTCACATCCTTCAGAGTGAACTTTTTCAATCAGGTCGCATTGTTTTGAGATGATAGTTTCATCTGTTACAATTTCCTTGGGATTGCCTTTTGTGAAAGAGAATTTGTCCTCACCGCAAAATCCTTCCTTTGACGGACTGTGAAAAGTGTATCCCTGCATATCTATTCCTGCCGCGCCCAAAGATGCGGCACGAAGAAAAAGTTCCACTCGTTCCTCTTCCGTGAAACCTGCATAATCAAAATTATATTTCTGATTATAATTGAGTGCAAGTATTGGAAGCGGTGATGATGAAAAAATCTGTTTCAGGCTTTCATCATCAGTATTTTCAAGACATGACATATGCAAATCTATCATACCTGCGCCGTCATACATACAATTTTTTATTTCAGCAAGTACACCTTGTACTGTTTTTTCTTTTACAACACCGGCTATAACAGGTGCCGGTAATCCGGATAATTTTTTTGTCATAATAATCCCTCCTACGGTTATTATAAAATTTATCCCTTAATAAGTAAATATCACATTTGATATTTTTATCAAATGTGATATTTTTTTGTTATATTATTTATATTCCTCTGCCAACTTTTTGAAAGAGGGCAATGATTTTTCAATCATTTCTGTTGATACGCAATATGAAATTCTGATATATCCGGGATATCCGAAACTGTCACCGGGTACGAGAAGAAGTTCATATTTTTTTGCTTTTTCGCAAAATGCTCTTGAATCCTCTTCCATTGCTTTAACAAAAAGATAGAAAGCGCCGTCGGGCTGTACCACTCTGTAGCCGTATTCGGAAAGTGCATCACAGAGAATGTCTCTGTTTTTCTTATAGATTGAAATGTCCGATGTTTTGCCGATACATTTCGGAACAATTTTCTGGAAAAGGCTTGGTGCACACACAAAGCCTAACGCCCTTCCTGCTCCGCATACTGCAAAGTACACATCCTGCCAGTTGTTGACAGAATCGGGAACAAGGACATATCCTATTCTTTCACCGGGAAGTGAAAGGGATTTGCTGAAAGAATAGCCAACGATGGTATTTCCGTAATATTTAGGAATAAAAGGAACTACTGTTTCATCCGAATATACAAGTTCACGATAGGGTTCATCCGCTATTATATATATATCTTTTCCAAATTTTTTCTGGGCATCTTCCAAAACTAAAGCAAGTTCCTTGATTGTTTCTTCAGAGAAAACTGCGCCCGATGGATTGTTGGGTGAGTTAATTATGATTGCTTTTGTTTTTTCACATATTGCAGATTTTAGTGCATCAAAGTCAATCTGAAAATCTTCTTCTCTGCATTTAACAATCACGCTTTTCATTCCTGCCTGTTCAATGAACACGGAATATTCAGGGAAGAAAGGTGCAAGGACAATTACTTCTTCTCCCTCTTCGCTTATGGCACAAAGAGAAATTGTGAGAGATGCCGCAGCACCTACTGTCATATAGAAATTGTCGCCTGTGTAGTTTGTGCCGAATGTCTTATTGATATAATCTGCGCAGCTTTTTCTGACATCCGGTGCACCTTGTGCAGAAGTATATCCGTGAAGAACAACGGGATCGGTGTTTTCAACAAGATCAGCAAGGGCTTCTTTCACACATTCAGGTGCAGGAACGCTTGGGTTTCCAAGGCTGAAATCAAAAACGTTTTCTGCTCCGATTTCCGCCTTTCTTTTGAGTCCATATTCAAAAAGTTCACGAATTTCGCTTCGCTGACTTCCGAGTTTATACATTTTCTGTGATACCATTTTTACCTCCGTCTGCCATTACTGGGGCAATCCGTTTTTGAGTTTGATTGAATTTTCTTCAAGCTGTGCAACAATGCCATCCACAACGGAAAGAACTTCTTCTTTTGTGAGAGTTCTTTCGGGATGTGCAAATATGAGACGAACTGTGATTGATTTGCCGCTGTCATCTGCATATACATCTGTTACGCTCACATTTTTGATAAGTTCACATTTTGCATTTTCAATAGCCTGTGAAATGGGAGCAAAAGTTTCTGATACAAATGAAAGGTCAATTTCAATTTCAGGGAACTTTGAAGGTTCACTATAGGAAATTCCCGCATTTTTGATTTTTGCAAATTCTTCAATGTCGATTTCTGCAAAAACAATGTTTGCTTTTTTATCAATGTTTTTGGATATAACGGAATTTGCAATGCCGATTTCGCCGAGAACTTTTCCGTCACAGATGATTTTGTTGAGGTTTTTGGGATGTTGCCATGAATGTGAGGCTTCCATTTTTTCAAATTTCAGACTTTCGTGCTTGATATCATCTGCTATAACTGCCAAAATGTCACGAAGTTCAAAATACAAATCTGACATTTCCTTTGTTTTTGAATAGAGTGTGATTGCAAGTTTTTTGCGTTCATCACAAAGGCCGTCATTTTTGAAACCTTCAACCACTCTTCCGATTTCAAAGACTTTGAAATCTGTGTCATATCCAACATTATATTTAACCTGGCAAAGCTGAGTGGGAATAATGGATTTTCTGATTGTTTTTATGTTGGGGTTTGTGGCATTTATGAGTTCAACGTTCTTTTCAATTTCCATTCCGAGAGATTTATATTCATCATAATATGCCCATACATAGGAATGAAGTTCGTGCATTGAATAGCGTTTAACCAAAATATCTTTGATTCTGTCTTCATCGCTCTTTTCAACTTCCGCTCTCACGGGATATACGGGAACTACTGCTGTGTTGACATCAAAATTGTCATAGCCATATATTCTTGTGATTTCTTCGATGATATCTGCTTTTATTGTAACATCCTTTGTTGCACGCCATGAGGGAACATCTACAGAGAAGTTGTCACCGTCATTTTCAACACCGAATCCGAGAGATTTGAGAGTTTTTATAATCTGTTCATTTGAAATTTCAATTCCTGTATATTTATCAACAAATGCTTTTGTGAAGTCAAGTTTAACTTTGTCATAACTAAATGCAGACTCATCTGTGAGAGCAGAAATGATTTCGGCACCTGAATCTATTTCTTTTAAAAGTTTTACAAAACGTGCAACTGCAACAGTTGTCATTTCGGGATCAAGGCTTTTTTCATAACGCATTGATGCATCTGTTCTGTGAGAAAGTCTTACTGTTGATTTACGGATTGATGATGCATCAAAAGTTGCAGACTCAAGTGTGAGACTTGTGGTGTCGTCAACAATTTCAGAATCAAGACCACCCATAATACCTGCAATTGCAACAGGTGTGTTGTCATTGCAAATCATGAGAGTGTTTTCGTCAATTTCTCTCTCCACTCCGTCAAGAGTTTTGAAAGTGAAAGGCTTATCAAAACGTTTGATTCTGATTTTTTCAACCTTTCTTGAATCAAATGCGTGCATTGGCTGACCCATTTCAAGCATGAGATAGTTTGTGAGGTCCGCAAGGAAGTTGAGTGCTCTCATTCCGCAATAGAAAAGACGGATTCTCATATTGACGGGGCTTTTGTGTGTTGTGATGTTGCCAAAACGCAGGCATGAATATCTCTGACAAAGGGGATCTTCGATTTTCAGGTCAACTTTTGGAAGAGTTTCATATACTGAAAGGTCTGCCTGGGGAATTGGTTTTAATTCTCTACCTGAAATTGCGGCAAATTCTCTTGCAATACCATAGTGTCCCCAAAGGTCAGGGCGGTTTGTGAGAGATTTGTTGTCAACTTCAAAAATTATATCGTCTATTTCATAAACTTCTTTAAGGTCTGTTCCGCAAGGAATATCGTCTGTGATATCCATAATACCTTCGTGACTGTCACTGATGCCGATTTCCTTTTCGGAACAACACATTCCGTTTGAAGTGTAGCCTGCAAGTTTTCTTGGTGTGATTTCAATTTCGCCAATTTTTGCACCGACTTTTGCAAATGCAGTTTTCATACCAACTCTGACATTTGGTGCACCGCAAACAACGTCTGTGAGAGCGCCGTCACCTGCATCAACTTTCAGAAGATGAAGTTTCTTTGATTCGGGATGGTCTTCAACGGATTTGATTTCAGCAACAACAATGCCTGAAATGTCACTGCCTTTAAAGAATATTTCGTTTTCAACCTCTGCTGTTGAAAGTGAAAATTTATTGATTAATTCCAACTTGTCAAGACCGGAAAGGTCAACAAAATCTGAAATCCAGTTCATTGATAAAAACATATTAAATTCGCTCCTTTCCTCTTACTTATCGTCTGTAAACTGATCGAGACTCTTTAGGCTGCCGCTATTTAAATCTCTGATATCTTTTACGCCATATTTCATCATTGCAAGTCTTGTGAGACCAAGACCAAAAGCAAAACCTGTGTATTCTTCGGGATCAATTCCTCCCTCTTCCAAAACTCTTGGGTGAATCATACCGCAGGGGCAAAGTTCCAGCCATCCGCTATGCTTCCAGGAAGGGCAACCTTCTCCGCCACAAATGAGACAACTTATGTCAAGTTCAAATCCGGGTTCCACAAAGGGGAAGAATCCCGGGCGAAGTCTTACTTTGATATCTTTCTGGAAAACTTCTGAAAGCATGGTTTTCATAAAGAAAATAAGGTTTGAAATGGAGATGTTTTTATCCACCATAACACCTTCCATCTGGAAGAATGTGTTTTCGTGGCAGGCATCTGTTGCTTCATTACGGAAACATCTTCCGGGGAATATTGCCTTTATTGCTTTGCCCTCATTTACAAGAGCATCTTTATATTTTTTGTAGATAGCATTTTGTGCCGCAGATGTCTGAGATTTTAAAAGCTGACCGTTTTCAAGATAGTATGTATCCTGCATATCTCTTGCGGGATGATTTTTGGGAATGTTTAAGGATTCAAAACATTCGTAGTCTGTCACAATTTCGCTATAATCTTCAACGGCAAAGCCCATTGATTTGAAAATTTCTTCGCATTGACGCTGAACAAGAGTTATCGGATGATATGAACCTCTTTTAAGATCTGCAGGCATTGAAATGTCAAACTCGGGCATGAGACTGTTTTCAAGTTCAATTTGTTTTCTTTCAAGTTCTTCTCTTTTTTCGGAAATTGCATCATTAACTTCGTTTTTGAGAACATTTACCTCCTGACCAAAGGTTTTCTTCTCTTCATTTGAAAGAGATTTCATTTCCTTTAAAAGTTCGGTTACATAGCCTTTTTTACCGGTATATTCTACTCTGATTTTCTCTAAATCTTCCATTTTTTCGATTTTTGAAAGAGCATCGAGAAAGGCTTGTTTTACTTCCTGGGTTTTTGCTGACATAGCAATCTTCCTTTCTATATGAATTTATTTTTTTACAATAAAAAAAGCTCCATCCACTAAAGGGACGAGCTAAACCCGCGGTACCACCCATATTCGGAAAAATCCGCACTTATTCAGCCTTTTGGCGTGAGGCAAAACACCCGACTTATATCCTTTTCCAAGAACCTTCGTCAGATACTCCAATGCTGAAATTCACAATTTATACTATCCGGGATGCTTACAGCCGGTGACATCCTTCTCTTTGAAATCATATAAATGCTACTTACACATCTTCACAGTACCGCATTATTATAGCAGAAATAAAGGAAAAAGTCAAGGGCAAAAAGATGAAATACCTATTCAAAAAATATTTTTGTTTCCTATCTTGTTTCCTATCTTTCAGGAAAAAAATCAAGAAACAAAAACTTTGAGTGCTTGAAAACTATTTTCCTTTATGATAAAATTAATCAACCTTGTAATATCTGATATTGAGGTGGTATGTATGGCAAAGATGAAAAAATTAGTGTGAACAGAAAGTCAGGAAAACGGAGGTATATCAATGTATAACATAGCAGTTCCGATAATATGCGCAAATATTGAAATTTGCGGTGGGAAAGAAAAAATCCTTTCAAAGCTGAAAGAATTTGGTGCAAAAAGAATTATTCTCGCCCTTGATTCTCTCCCTGCCAATCAAAAGGAAAGAGAACACGAACTGAAATGCCTTAAGGAAAATACGGATTTTTTCAAAAGTCACGGATATGAAGTTGCATCTTGGATGTGGACTTTTTGGGTACGTGGAGAAAACACATACACCAAAATGGAAAGTGCAGACGGAAAAGCCTCTCAATTATTTGCATGTCCTCTTGATGAGGATTTCAGAAATTTCGTGTATGATTATGTGCAGTCCATTGCAAAATGCGGTGTTGATATAATTCAGCTTGACGACGATTTCAGATTCGGATATATGACCGGTTCAACTCATATAACCTGCACATGTCCCCTGCACATGAAAAACATATGCCACATTCTGGGGGAAGAAATTACACCATCTGAACTTGAAGAAAAAGTTTTGACGGGCGGCAAAAACAAATACCGTGATGCATGGCTCAAAGCTAACGGAGATGCCCTGAAAAATCACGCCAAACTCATTCGCTCTGCCATTGACAAAATCAACCCCAAAATCCGTGTGGGATTTTGCTCTTGTATGCCATCGTGGGATGCAGACGGTGTTGATTCTGTGACTCTTTCAAAAATTCTTGCAGGAGACACAAAACCTTTGATAAGGCTTATTGGTGCACCCTATTGGTCAGTTGAAAAACTCTACCAAAGAAGCCGTCTCCAAAATGTCATAGACCTTGAAAGAATGGAGAGAAGTTGGTGCGATGATGACATTGAAACATATTCAGAAGGTGATGCCTACCCGAGACCAAGAACAAACTGTCCATCATCATATATTGAACTTTTCGACATGGCAATGAGAATTGACGGAAGATTTGACGGTATTATGAAATACGGACTTGACTATTTTTCTGATGCCGATTATGAAACAGGATATATTGATGCCCACAAGCGAAACAAAAACATCTATGAAGATATTGAAAAGTATTTTTCTCAAAAGAAATCAGTTGGCATCAGAGTTTATGAATCTATGAATAAAATCCGTGATATGTATGTCACGGAAAATATAAAATCATCCCGGAATATTTGCGACACATTTTTCTCCCCTGCATCCCGTCTTCTCAGCGACAATTCAATTCCATCAACATTTGAAGGAGATGGAATCTGCGGTATTGCCTTTGGCGAAAATATCAAATATGTTCCCGAAAGTGCTTTTAAAAAAGGCCTTATAATCGATGCACGGGCAGCTATGATTTTGATGGAAAAAGGCATTGATACGGGATTTGAAACCATTGAAGAAAGCGTTAGTGTGTCAAGAGAAATCCTTGAAGAAAGCCGGATACATCTTAATTATTCTTCCTCTTTTACAAGTTACATATGCACCTTAAAAGAAAATGCAACCCTTGTTTCAAGTTCTGTTTTAAACAATGGAAAATTCAAAGAAGAACCCCAAAAGAATCCATTGGTTTTCAGATATGAAAACCAAAAGGGGCAAAAATTTCTTGTGTATAATCTTGAATCATATTTTTGCAATGATACAGTCTTAAGAGGATATGCCCGCTCAAAACAAATATCTGACGCATCAGAATGGATGTGTGGAAAAAAACTTCCGGCGTATGCCTATGGCAATCCCGATTTTTACATTATGTGTAAAGAAAGTGAAAACGGAAAAAGCAAATCCGTCGGACTTTTCAACCTTTTTGCAGACAGCGTGTATGAACCCAAAATTGAACTTGATGGAAAATATTCAGAAATCAACTTCATTAACTGCAAAGGTGAAATCAAAGGAAACTGTGTGTACCTTTCGGAAATCACACCGTTTTCATTTGCAGGATTTGAAGTCAGAAAATAGCTATGCCGTGAGGGGGATGTGTCCTTAATCATATAATGAGCATGGAGCGTAGCAGTATGTTAAGCTTACACATTCTGTCTTTTTATGGCATTTTTCTCTTTTATAACGCTTTCTTTCTTGATTTACAAACCTCTATGTGTTAGAATATATTTAGCTCAATCAAATATCCAAAAAGGAATGAACATCAATATGAGAAGTATTGAAGGTATTGACAAAAATTTCAAGATTGAAACTTCTATTGAAAAAGAAGGATTAAAATTCTATGATACAAATTCTGCGCCGTTTAAAATTTCCGGCATATATACGACGGAAAATATCGAAGAATGCCCGAAGATGTTGCAAAAAATACAAACGAAAGTGTTCACGCACTTCATACATGCACAGCAGGCGGAAGAGTACGGTTCAAAACCAACTCCCCTTATGTGGCAATTCAAGCCAAAATGGAAACTTGTGTAGAATAGATGTGTAGAATAGATAAGTAAAGCAATATATAGAACGAAAGGAACAGTACAAAATGAAAAGCATTGAAAATATTGACAAAAACCTTAAAGTTGAAACATCAATCGAAAGAGAAGGCATAAAGTTTTATGATGCAAATTCCGAGCCTTTCAAAATCTACGGTGTGTATAAAGATGACGGAAGATATCGCAGAATGCCGGAAGATGTGGCAAAAAACACCAGTGAAGGTGTTTGGGAACTTCACGCATGTACTGCCGGCGGAAGAGTTCGTTTTAAAACTGACTCATCATATGTGGCAATTCAGGCAAAAATGAATCCTATTTATAAAATGTCTCACTTTGCTCTTACAGGGGTTGGTGGATTTGATCTCTATGCAAAAGAGGGAGATATGGAACTCAGGTTTGCTGCGGAATATACCCCACCCTATGATATAAAAGACGGATACGAAAGCATCATCGACCTTTGCAATGGCGGCTTTACATATACAGAAGGCGAAATGAGGGAAATTGTCATAAACTTTCCTTTATATGCAGGTGTTATTGATTTATATATAGGCCTTGACGAAAATGCAAAGGTTCTTCCCCCTGATGAATACAAAAATCAAAAGCCAATTGTTTATTATGGCTCTTCAATCACCCAGGGCGGATGTGCTTCAAGACCGGGTATGTCATATCAGAATATTATCACACGAAGATTTAACGTTGACCACATAAATCTCGGCTTTTCCGGAAACGCAAAAGCCGAAGATGCAATGATTGAATATATTAAAAATCTTGATATGTCAGTATTTGTGTATGACTATGATCACAATGCTCCAAGTGTTGAATATCTAAGAGAAACACACGAAAAAATGTTTAAGGCAATAAGAGAGGCAAATCCCGACCTGCCGATTGTTATGATGCCAAGACCAAAACATTTCCTCACAGATACCGACAAGCAAAGAGCGGAAATTGTTAAGACAACATATGAAAATGCAATAAAATCAGGAGATAAAAATGTTTATCACATAAACGGCGAAGAACTTATGGCTCTATGCGGCGACCAGGGAACTGTTGACAACTGCCATCCCACAGATTTGGGATTTTTCTCCATGGCAAAAACTCTTGGTGATGCTTTGGAAAAATGGGGACTTGTGTGAGGTTAAATTGGAGTTTGTCGTTTCCAACGACAAACTCCAATTAGCTAAATTTGCCTTACGGCAAGCTAAATTGACAAATGTCAGCTAAATTCCCTTCGGGAGCTAAATTGCCCTGCGGGCAGCTTGACTTTGGCAAATTTAGCTATTGCGTAGCAATAATTTAGCTTTGCAACTTGTTGCAAAATTTAGCTGATACATCACCGCTAAACTCAAATCTATATTAACATTAATATCCACATACAAAATGTTATCAAAAGCGAGGAGAAAAAATGAAAGCGACTATAATTCAACCGCCATATTCAAGAGATACATCATTTTCAGATGAATTTTTCCAATATAAAATTGATCTTTTGGACAAGTGCACGCCGGAATCTGACATAATTGTTCTGCCTGAATACAGCGATGTGCCATGTGCCACGTCAACAAAAGAAGAAACTTTTCTCTATCACGAAAA
This sequence comes from Clostridia bacterium, assembly GCA_045654685.1. GTDB lineage: Bacteria > Bacillota > Clostridia > UMGS1810 > UMGS1810 > RGIG1828. Next base: position 11,219 of record JAZONV010000087.1, read on the forward strand.
ATACATGGACACTCTTATGAAAAAATGCAGGGAAACTGCAATCAGATGCAATGCCCTTGTTTTTGTGAACGCCCTTTGTGATATAGGCGGAAATTACAGAAACACCACTTTTGCCATAAACAGAGACGGCGAGATAGTCGGAAAATATTTCAAAAAGCATCTTCCACCCCTTGAACTTGAAGTTCTGGAACTTGACTCTGACTATACATTTGAATACTCCGAGCCATATGTTATTGAAATTGACGGATTGAGATACGGTTTTCTCACCTGCTACGATTTTTATTTCTATGAGAGTTTTGCACGTATTGCAAGGGAGAAAGTTGACATAATCATCGGATGTTCCCTACAAAGAAGCGACTCCCATGATGCCATAGAAATTATGTGCAGATTTCTTGCATATAACACCAATGCATATGTTATCCGTTCATCTGTAAGTTTTGATGAACAATCAGAGATTTGCGGAGCAAGTATGGTTGTTTCGCCTTATGGGAAAGTCCTCGAAAATATGAAAGGCAGATTCGGTATGGCAACTGTGGAATTTAACCCCGAAGACAAACACCTGAAACCTGCAGGTTTCGGAAATCCCGATGCTCCTCATTATGAATATATAGAATACGGAAGAAAACCATGGCAGTACCGCATAGGAGGATGCAATGTTATCTGCAGCGAAGACAGACTCATGTATCCAAGAGTTTGTGCTCACAGAGGTTTCAGCGCAGTTCTTCCCGAAAACAGTATGCCTGCCTTCGGTGCTGCAATTGCAATGGGGGCAGATGAGATTGAGTTTGACCTTTGGCCTACAAAAGACGGCGAGATTGTTTCCTGTCACGACAAAGAACTTGAAAGAGTGAGCACAGGAATCGGATATATAACAGACCATACTTTGGAAGAACTGGAGAGTCTCGACTTCGGTGTGAAATTCGGAGAAAGATTTGAGGGTTTGAAAATTGTAAAATTTGAAGATATTCTCAAAAAGCTTTCAGGTCAGGTTATTATGAATATCCATGTTAAGCCTCTTTCAATGACCGAGGAGTATCCTGAAGATATTATAAGAAAAATTGTTGGCATGATCAGAAAGTATGACTGCCAAAAACATATGTATTTTATGCTTGAAACAGACATTCAGATAAAACAGTTCAAAAAAATCGCTCCCGATCTTCCCGTATGTGTGGGACATCTTGAATCACGCCCGTGGGAAATTGTGGACCGTGCAATTGAACTTGGATGCGAAAAGGTTCAACTTTTCAAACCCTATTTTAACAAGGAAATAATTGACAAAGCCCACAAAAACGGTATCATATGCAATGTTTTCTGGTCTGATGATGAAAAAGAAACTTTAGAATTTTTGAATCTTGGAATTGATACTATTCTTACCAATGACTATATCAGAATTTCAAATGTTGTGAAAAAGAAATAAAATCCACCTTTATTCTTTTATAAATAATTATGCGGAGTGATTTTTAGTGAAGAAAAAAATAATTGTTATGCTGACAATTATATTTATTGCCATAATTATATCCATCCCATCTCTTGCCAAAGAGGACGGATATATATTCAGACTGAAAAAAGACTCTATTGTGCTTTTTTCGGAAAATGAAAATGTGACATGCCTTGGCGGAGATGTGTATAGTGCAGATTCTCTGGAAGATGTGTATGATTTTGCACCGGAAAGTATGATAGAATCTGTGATACCAAATTTCAGTCTTGAACTTTATGGCGACGACTATCCGTCAGTTACAAGTGACACGTTATATTCAAAGCAATGGAATATGCAAGCAATTTATGCCCATGTTGCAAGGGAAAAAGGGCTTTCGGGTAAGGGCGTGAAAATTGGCATCATTGACAGCGGAGTTGACACTTCCCACCCTGATATTGACAGTTCCAAAGTTCTCACGGGATATAACTGCATAGAAGATGATCCGGATGAATTTAACACCACAGACATCTACGGTCACGGGACAAATGTGTGCGGAATAATATCTGCCATAGCAGATAACGAATCCCACCTTGCAGGAATTGCACCAAATGCAACTATTATCCCTTTGAAGGTTACAAACGGCCAAAGTCTTTCTGCACCCAGTCTTTACGGTGCAATATATATGGCTATTGAATATGACTGCGACATAATAAATATGAGTCTTGGCGTGAACCTTATTGACAAACAGCAGATTGCAGAATTAAAATACTGGATTGATATGGCGGCAGATGCGGGAATAATTATTATTGCCGCTGCAGGAAATGAGGACAGTACTGCAGTAAGTTATCCTGCAGGATTTGATAATGTTATAGGTGTGGGCTCTGTAAAAAAAGACCTTTCCCACTCAATGTATTCTCAAAGAAACAATTCTGTTTTTATTTCAGCACCGGGACACGGAGTCACAACGCTTAAAATCGGAAGCACAACTTCTTCTGTGATTGGCACATCCTTTTCCACACCGCACATAACTGCAGTTGTGGCTCTCATAAAAGAAGTTTTGCCTGATGCCACCCTTTCGGACATAAAAACAATTTTGAAAGATTCTGCCGACGACCTTGGCGATGAAGGCTATGACACAACATTTGGAAATGGTATTATAAATATTCAAAAAGTTGTGGAACATCTCCGGCCATATCTTCCAAAACTTGTTATTTCAGAAGGGATAAAGAATGGGAATCCAAGAATCCACATACACAATAACGGTCAGGAAATCAAAAACACCTTCGGATATTTCAGAGATGAAAACGCATCAGCAGGTGACGGTATATTTTATTGCCTGAATAAAGATATTGCTCCTGACACAGTAACGACTTTTTCTCCTGATGGGATTTTCAGTGAATTTTTATGGTGGGATGAAAATATGAAACCCTATATAAAAAAATATGTTGTAAAATAACTCCGTGCAAAAAGAAGGAAGGCAGGTGTTTTTTATGAATATTCTTCACATGAAATATGCAGTTGAAGTCGCTTTTTGCGGCTCACTTTCAAAGGCATCGGAAAAACTTCTGATTGCAGTTCCGAACATAAGCCGTTCCATTAAAGATTTGGAAAACGACCTTGGCATAACAATTTTTGAAAGAACGGCAAAAGGAATGAGTCTTACGCCGGAGGGTGAAGAATTCATCGGATTTGCAAAGGGACTTCTGAATCAGATTGACCATTTGGAAAAATATTATAAAGAGGGAACTTTGAACAAGCAAAAGTTTTCAATTTCTGTTCCCAGGGCAAGTTATATATCAAAAGCATTTGCTCAATTTTCCAAGACCATCAAAGATTCGGATGCCGAAATTTTTTATAAGGAAACAAATTCACAACGTACAATTCACAATATGATAAACCATGATTATAAACTTGGAATAATCAGATATGCCGAAAATTATGACAAGTATTTCAAATCCATGCTTGAAGAAAAAGGGTTTGTACACGAACTGGTCACAGAGTTTTCATATTCTCTCATTATGAGCAAAGACAACCCCTTGTCACAAAAAGAAACTGTCTCTTTGAAAGACCTTTCGGGATATATTGAAATTGCTCATGCAGATCCCTATGTGCCCTCACTTCCCGTTTCGAAGGTTATAAAAGAGGAACTTCCGGACAATATCAGCAGAAGAATTTTCATATTTGAGCGTGCAAGTCAGTTTGATTTGCTAAACAAAAATCCTGAAACTTTTATGTGGGTATCTGCCACCCCAAAGGAAGATCTTGACAAGCACAACCTTGTACAAAAGAAATGCCCTGAAAACAAGAAAATATACAGAGATGTTCTCATATATAAAAAGGGATACAAACTTACAGATATTGACAAAAATTTTATTTCAAAGTTGTCAGAATCCAAAAAAGCATTATTTGATGAATAACATACCCAAGGGGCTGTCTCTTTAATTGTATAAACTAATAAATTGGAGTTTGTCGTTTCCAACGACAAACTCCAATTAGCTAAATTTGCCTTACGGCAAGCTAAATTGACAAATGTCAGCTAAATTCCCTTCGGGAGCTAAATTGCCCTGCGGGCAGCTTGACTTTGGCAAATTTAATTTAGCTGCTTTAATGAAGCAATTTAGCTATTGCGTAGCAATAATTTAGCTTTGCAACTTGTTGTAAAATTTAGCTAATACATCCCCGCTAAATTCCAATTTATTGCATAATTATGTACATTATACGATTAAATAAACAGCCCCTTTTTGACTGTCGAAAAAGCCCGCATCGCAAAGTGCGGGCTTAAAATTTTTGAGAAAAGTATATTCAAGATGTAAATAGTCATTAATGAAACTTTTGTAAACATAGTTTCCAAAAGTTTTGATTTAAGGCACTTTGCTTGCTTCGTCAGAGCT
>JAZONV010000088.1:0-66239 GCA_045654685.1 Clostridia bacterium
AGCTGGAGGAAGAAAGAATGCATTTACATCCGGTGGAGAAGAGTATTCAATGGGTAGTCTTTTCTTCACAGTTCTTGATGCTGCAGCAGGAAAAGATATTGAGCTTTCATTTGATCTTGCAAAAACTGTAGGTAATGACGGAACAGGTGACAAGCCATTCGCAGCTGCCACCGGTATTACAATCAAAGTTGCAGGTGACCCTGTAGTTGAAGTTAACAAATACACTGTTATCTACAAAGTTGACGGTGAAGTTGTTGAAACATTCACAGATGTTGAAGAAGGTTCTGCAACACCTACATTTAACTACACAGCACCTGAAGGTTACACATTCTCAGGCTTCGGTGAAATTCCTGCAACTGTAACAGAAGACCTCGTAATCGAAGGTACAACAACTGTTAACTCCTATAAAGTAACATATAAAGTTGATGGTGAAATCGTTCACGAAGATACTGTAGAATATGGTGCAGAAATTCCTGCATATGAATATGAAGTAGCTGACGGCTACACATTCTCAGGCTTTGGCAACATCCCTGCAACAATGCCTGCTGAAGACCTCACATTCGAAGGTACAACAGAAGAAATCGTTATTCCTACATTCACAGTAACCTTCCAGGTTGGTGAGTTGGTTGTTGGTACAATTACTAAAGACGAAGGTGAATCTGTAGAAAAGACAGAATATCCTGCAGTTGAACCTAAAGAAGGTCACACAATTGTTTGGGATAACGAAGGACCCATCACAGAAGATGCAACAGTATATGGTACTTATGTAGCAAACTCCTACACAGTAACATACAAAGTTGATGGAGAAGTTGTTCATACAGAAACTGTAGAATATGGCGCAGCAATTCCTGCATATGAATATGAAGTAACTGACGGCTACACATTCTCAGGCTTCGGTGAAATCCCCGAAACAATGCCTGCTGAAGACCTCGTATTCGAAGGTACAACAGAAGAAATTCCTGCTACAATGTACACAGTAACATTTATAGTTATGGGTGAAGAATATGATGCAATTGAAGTTGAAGAAGGCACAGCAATTGGTGACTTGATGCCTGCTGATCCTGAAGTTGCAACATACATCTTCAATGGTTGGTTTGAAGCAACAGGTGCACCTGTAGATGCTGAAACAATCATCAATGGTGACATTGAAGTTACAGCTGACTTCACAAAAGATGCAAAAGACGTTAACGGTGACGATGTAATAGATTCAAAAGACTCTATCTATCTCCTTAACCACTGTGCACTTCCCGAACTCTATCCTATCGATGAAACACTTGACTTTGACTTTGACAAAGACGGCGTTGTATCATCTAAGGATGCTGTATTCCACTTCCTCGCTCTTGCACTTTCTGAAATTTATTCTATCAGATAAGATAGTGTGTTGATCTATTGAGATTGGATCAGATACTTAAAACACATTAGCCTTTACAAGCGCAATGAAAGGGAAATGATTTATGAAAAAAATATTGTCAATAATGCTGACAGTATTAATGTGTTTTAGTTCAATGTTTGGTTCAGTTGTGTATGTTGCTGCAGATTCTGCGGCAACATACACTTTCTCAAATATTGAAGCTAAAGCAGGTGATACAGTAGAAGTACTTGTCACATATACTTCGGCACAAGAAGCAAACTTAACCGCATTGGCTGAAATTACACTTTCAAGCGCTGATGCGGAAATTGTTGGTTTTACTTATTCAGACGAAGTTGAAGGATTGATCAACACCGGATTGTCAAATTACGATCCCAAAACAAAATCCTTAATCACTCTGTTTAATGAAGCTATGATTTATGACGGTGTTTTAGGAACACTTGAAATAAAAATAGGTGATGAAGCTTCTTTGGGTGACATTACAATTTCTGCATCTTCTGTTGTTGTTAATGAAAACACAGAAACAGAAATTCTCTCATCCGTAACAAACGGCACAATCACAATTGATGATGGTACAGAACCTGCAGAAAAGGCAGTATATACCATCGGAACAGCAGAGGCAAATCCCGGTCAGACAGTAATTGTAGACCTGAGATACACCTCCGGCGGAAATGCGAACCTCAGCGCAATTGCAGAGTTTGAACTTTCAAATAACGATGCAGAAATTGTAGGTTTCACATTCTCCGATGAAGCAAAAGCAGTTATTAGCCAGTTGTCAAACTATGATCCCGAAACAAAATCGGTAATCACATTGTTTGACGATGATGCAAGAGCATTTGACGGTGTTCTTGGTACACTCCAGATCAGAGTGAACAACGATGCTCCCGAAGGTGACATCACAATCACAGCAACATCAAGAGTTCAGAACGAAGGTGTTGGCGTTGTGGAATCAGAAGTTGTAGACGGTAAAATTACAGTTGTTAATTCCGTTGAACCTCCCATGCCACCATACTTCACAATCGGTGATGCTCAGGCAGATGCTGGTGATGTTGTACAGGTTGAAGTAAACTTCACATCAAGTGTTGATGTTAACCTTGTTGCACTTGCTCAACTTAATGTTGGCGACAAAGCAGAAATCATCGAATTTGAATTTGATGATGATTTCAAATCATATATCAACGTAGGGCTTTCAAACTATGATGCTGAAACAAAATCTGTAATCATACTCTTTAAAGAGGCTATGGAATATGAAGGTATTATCGGAAGATTCACCATAAAAGTTGCAGATGGTGCATCAGGCAGTGACATTACAGTAACTGCCGGATCAAGAGTTCAGAATGAAGAAGGAGAAGGAATTATTGATTCTATGGTTTATGCCGGAACAATCACAGTTTCCAATCCCGTTGTTCCTGAAATTGAATCTATCGTAGTCGATGCTGATGCATTTGAAATTGCAGATGCTGACAAAGATAATGAAGAAATAATTATCGCTGCTGCAAAAGATGCAATCGAAACAATAACAGTTAAGTGGACAGAAGGCAAAGAAGATACATTCATCACAACAGATGATGTTGACTTTGAAGTAGATACTCAAGCTAAAACAGTTACAGTATCATACGGTCAGTTCACAGATGTTATTGAATACACAGTTGCACAGCCCATACCGGCTTCCTCTCTCACATTTGGTGATGCAGACGTGGATGCAGGTGAGATTGCAGAAGTTGATGTAATTCTCAATATAACAGAGAATGCAAATCTTATTGGTATAGGTGACATTTCATTCTCAAGCCAATACGCTGAAATTGAAGATTTTGTTTTCTCCGATGAAGTGGATGGACTTATTAATGATCGTCTTTCAACCTATGACCCCGAATTGCGTTCGATTGGTGTGTTGTTTACAGACCTTATGAAATTCAATGGCATACTCGGTACATTGAAAGTTAAAATTTCTGAAGATGCTCCTTCCGGAGATATCACAGTTACTGCAAGAATTTTCAATGTTAAAGACGATGAAGCGCATGTGGTTTTTGAATCTGAAATTATAAATGGTACAATTTCCGTTACAGAAATTGAGCCTCCACCGGTTATGATGCATACTGTTTCATTCTATGTTGACAATGAAATATATGATGAAATAGATGTTGAAGAAGGAACAAAGATTGGCGATAAGATGCCTGCAGATCCTGAAAAAGAAGGATTTGAATTTGTTAAGTGGGATGTAGTTTCAGGTGAGGCTGTAACAGCTGAAACTGTTGTATATTACAGTTTCTCCACACAAGCAGTATTTGAAGCAAAAGAATACACCGTTATCTACTATGTAGATGGCGTTGAAGTTAACAAAGCAACAGTTAAATATGGTGAAGCAATTCCTGAATTTGACTATGTTGCACCTGAAGGCTATGAATTCTCAGGTTGGGATGCAGAAGTTCCTGCAACAATGCCTGCAGAAAACCTTGACTTTAACGGAACACTTACCGCAAAAGAATACACAGTTATCTACTATGTAGATGGCGTTGAAGTTAACAAAGCAACAGTTAAATATGGTGAAGCAATTCCTGAATTTGACTATGTTGCACCTGAAGGCTATGAGTTCTCAGGCTGGGATGCAGAAGTACCTGCAACAATGCCTGCAGAAGATCTTGATTTCAACGGAACACTTACTGCAAAAGAATATACCGTAACATACTATGTAGACGGTGTAGAAGTTAACAAAGCAACAGTTAAATACGGAGAAGCAATTCCCGCATATAACTATGAAGTTCCCGAAGGTTATGATTTCTCAGGTTGGGATGCAGAAGTACCTGCAACAATGCCTGCAGAAAACCTTGAGTTTAACGGAACACTTACCGCAAAAGAATACACAGTAACCTACTATGTAGATGGAGATATCTATGATGAAATAAGTGTTACAGATGGTGAAATGATTGGAGATCAGATGCCCGAAGTTCCTTTAAAAGAAGGTTGGCTTTTCACAGGTTGGGTAGATGAAAATGGCGAAAAAGTTACAGCTGATACTGTTGTTGAAGCTGAAATGACTTTGACAGCAACCTTCATATCTTTGGATGTTAATAGTGACGGAGTTGTAGATTCACAGGATTCAATCTATTTGCTTAATCATTGTGTACTTCCCCGTCTCTACCCTGTAGATGAAGAACTTGATCTTGACTACAACGGTGACGGCAAAGTTAATTCCGGTGATGCCATTTTCCATCTGGCAACGATTGCACTTCCTGCAATCTATTCCCTCAGATAAGGACATGGTGTTAATTCCGTAATTGAATTAATCACTAAAAGAACACATTAACCTTGTAACATTAATGAAAGGGATAAAACTATGAAAAGAATATTGTCAATAATGCTGACGGTATTAATGTGTTTTAGTTCGATTTTTGGTTCAGTAATGTATGTTGCTGCAGATGGTGCAGCAACATACACTTTCTCAAATGTTGATGCTAATGCAGGTGATACGGTAGAAATACCTGTCACATATACTTCAGCACAAGCAGCTAATCTCACCGCATTGGCTGAAATTACACTTTCAAGTGCTGATGCTGAAATTATAGGTTTTACCTATGCTGAAGACGTAGAAGAAGTGATTAATGTAGGATTGTCAAACTACGATCCAAGAACAAAATCCATAATCACATTATTTAATGAGTCTCAGGCTTTTAATGGCGTTTTAGGAACACTTGAAGTGAAAATCAGCGATAATGCACAGGACGGAGAAATTGTAATTTCTGCATCCGCAGTTGCTATCAACGAAGATGCAGAAGAAAACTTACAAACATCCGTAGTAGACGGAACAATCACAGTAGGTGACGGAAGTGCATCTTCTGAAATCGCTGTATATACAATCGGAAATGCAGAAGCAAATCCCGGTCAGACAGTAACTGTTGACTTAAGATATACTTCCGCAGGTGATGCAAACCTCAGCGCAATCGCACAGTTTGAACTTTCAAATGGCGATGCTGAAATTGTTGGTTTCACATTCTCCGATGAAGCAAAAGCAGTTATTAGCCAGTTGTCAAACTATGATCCCGAAACAAAATCGGTAATCACATTATTTGACGATGATGCAAGAGCTTTTGACGGCGTTCTTGGTACACTTCAGATTAAAGTGAGCGAAGAAGCTTCCGAGGGCGACATCACAATCACAGCAACATCAAGAGTTCAGAACGAAGGTGTTGGCGATGTGGAATCAGAAGTTGTAGACGGTAAAATTACTGTTGTAGTTCCGCCTGCACCCGTTACTGCTCCCACATTTGAATTTGGTGATGCACAGGCAAAACAGGGTGAAACTGTTGAAGTTGAGTTGACATTCGACACAGCTGAAGAAGTTAACCTTATTGCTCTTGCACAGATCAACGTTGGTGACAAAGCTGAAATTACAGGCTTTGAATTTGATGAAGATTTCGAACAGTATATTAATGCTGATCTTTCAAACTACGATTCTGCAACAAAATCATTGATTATTCTCTTTAAAGAAGCAATGGTATTTGAAGGATCTGTAGGTAAATTTACAGTTAAAATTGCAGACGATGCACCTGTTGGTGAACTCGTTATTACAGCATCTTCAAGAGTTCAGAATGAAGATGGCGAAGGCGTAATTGATTCTGAAGTTGAGTCCGGAACAATCACAGTTTCTGAAAAAGAACCTGCTCCTGTTCCCGAAATCGAATCTATCGTAGTTGATGCAGAAGCATTTGAAATTGCAGACGCTGACAAAGATAATGAAGAAGCAATTATCGCTGCTGCAAAAGATGCAATTGAAACAATCACAGTTAAGTGGACAGAAGGCAAAGAAGATACATTCATCACAACAGATGATGTTGACTTTGATGTAGATACTCAGGCTAAAACAGTTACAGTATCATATGGTGACTTCACAGATGTAATCGAATACACAGTTGCAGACCCCATAATCCTTATTTCCACAGTAACATTTGGTGATGATGATGTTGTTGCCGGTGAAATTGCAGAAGTTGATGTAATTCTCAACATAACAGAGAATGCAAACCTCATTGGTATCGGTAACATTTCATTCTCAAGCGATGATGCTGAAATTGAAGAATTTGTATTCTCCGATGAAGCAAAAGCAGTTATTAATGATCGTCTTTCAACCTATGAACCCGAACAGCAGTCCATTGTTGCATTGTTTGAAAATGCAATGACATTTAATGGCGTTCTCGGTACATTGAAAGTTAAAGTAGATGCTGATGCTCCTGAAGGAGATATTACAGTTAATGCAAGAATCTTCAATGTTAAAAACGAAGATAATCGTGAAACATTAGACTCTGAAATCGTACCGGGTACAATTTCAGTTTCTGAAAATCAGCTTCCCCCTGCTCCTACAATGTATGTAGTAACATTTGTTGTAGACGGAGTGGAAACAACAATCGAAGTTGAAGAAGGCACAGCAATCGGTGATCAGATGCCCGAAGATCCTGAAAAAGAAGGCTATGAATTCACAGGATGGACAGATGAAGACGGTGAAGCTGTAGATGCTGATACAATCGTTAATGGCGATATGACAGTAACTGCAAACTTTGATGAAATTGTTGTTGCACCTACAATGTATGTGGTAACATTTGTTGTAGATGGCGAAGAAACAACAATCGAAGTTGAAGAAGGCACAGCAATCGGTGCTCAGATGCCCGAAGATCCTGAAAAAGAAGGCTATGAATTCACAGGATGGACAGATGAAGACGGCGAAGCTGTAGATGCTGAAACAATCGTTAATGGCGATATGACAGTAACTGCAAACTTTGAAGAAATTCCTGTTGTCTTTATTGGTATTGAAGTTGTAGATGAAGACGGCGAAGCCGTAATAGGAATTGAAATTCCATACGGCACAGCACTTGAAGACATCGAAGATGTAATCAGAGCTGTAATCGTTGTTAATGCTCTCTATGATAATGATACAAAAGAAGAAGTTGCAGACTATGAAGTTTCTGCAATTGATGAAAAAGGCGATACAGTAGTTGTAATTTCATATGAAGGCGAAGAAGTAGAAATCGCTGTTACATTTGAAACAGACGATGCATACATCTACGTTGATGATGATTCAATTATTGTTCCCTATGCTAAACACAATGGCAAAACAGCAGAAGATATCGCTGAATACGTGGCAGGTAAAGTTGAAGTCACATATGTAGATATATATGGTGATGAATATGTTGTTGAAGAAGGTTATACAGTAGTTTATGACGGTGAAATTGCACCTGAAGAAACAGGCGTTGCAACAATCACTTATGAAGGTCTTGAAGTAACTGTTGATGTAACTCTCAACAAAAAATCATCCGGTGGTGGCGGATCACTTCCTTCCGGTACAGTAATCGGTTCCGGCGGAAATGTTCCTGCAACTCCAAGCAAACCTGTAGATCCTGAACCGGTAGATCCTGAACCTGTTGATCCCGAACCTGTTGATCCCGAACCGATAGATCCTATTGGTCCTTCAACATCAGAACTTCCATATTCTGATATTACTAAAGATGATTGGGCTTATGAAGCAATCAAAGATCTTTATAATAAAGGTATTGTAAATGGTGAACCTGACAATAAGATTAAACTTGACGTTGGTATCACAAGACAGGAAGTTGCAAAAGTTGTTCTTCTTGGTAGAGGATTTGAAGCAGATGAATCTCTTGAACTCAATATTGCTGATCCTGAAACTGTAGCAGAATGGGCTGAAAGCTATGTTGCAACAGCAATGGCAAAAGCAATTATCAAGGGTTATGAAGATGGTTCCGTTAAAGGTACAAAAATCGTAACAAGAGCAGAACTTGCAGCTATCATTGTAAGATCTCTCGGTGCTACATCTGAATTTAATGGTTCAAGCTTCACAGACGTAACTGCTGATGATTGGTTCGCTGCAGAAGTTGAATGTGCTAAGAGTCTTGGCATTATCAACGGATACGAAGACGGATCATTCAGAGGAAATCAGGAAGTAACAAGAAGAGAAGCATTCGTAATGGTTCAGAGAATGATGAAACTTGTTGAAGCTCTCGAAAAATAATACAGTAGTTTGTAATCCTTTTGGATAACAATTATGCATAATAATTACAGCGTGTTAAACGATTTGTTTAACACGCTGTTTTTTTTTGCCTTTCGGGCGTTTTTAGAGCGCATTGTGTTTGTGGGTTGAATTTATGCACCAAAGAATAATTATTCTGTTTACGGGCAAAATTTTTGCCTGCAGGCAATATTTAGCCTTGGTACAATTGAATAATTTGATTCTTATCTGACATTAAATTATGTGTAATGACATATAATTAATATATGAGCATTTTAATGGATTATAAAGAAAAAGCTTGGACTTTTTTGTCCAAGCCTTCAGACTGTCGAAAAAGCCCGCATCGCAAAGTGCGGGCATAAAACTTTTGAGAAAAGTATATTCAAGATGTAAATAGTCATTAATGAAACTTTTGTAAACATAGTTTCCAAAAGTTTTGATTTAAGGCACTTTGCTTGCTTCGTCAGAGCTCATTGCCGTACCCTCGTACTGTCTGCTTCGCTCTTCCTTGCCTGCGACCGTTTTCGAAAGTCTCCCAGCGTGTCGACTTTATCGACACGCTGAAAGCTTGGACTTTTTTGTCCAAGCTTCTCTGAATTATCTCTGAAAAAGTTGACGAATACGGGGGAATTGTTAGTGTTTTGAACAAAAAACACAGATTATTGCTGATAAATGATAGATTGCAAAAAAAATTATTGTTCATCATTTTCCGAGTGTGTATAATTTTAGTTACTCACAAATTTTACAAATAAACAGGAGATGATTATTTTGAAAAACAAAATCAGGGTATTAATAGCTGATGATAACAAGGATTTTTGCAGAGAAATCAAGAACACATTTGCCACAAATGACAGAATTGAGGTGGTGGCTGTAGCCAATGATGGCAGGGAGGCATATGAACTTGTTCTGGAAACAAGACCTGATGTGCTTGTGACAGATATTATCATGCCATATATGGATGGTCTTGCACTTATCAGTAAAATCAATGACAACACAATACTTTCCAGAAAACCACAGTACATTGTATTTTCATCTATGGGATATGAAAATATAATAACAAAAGCCATGAATCTTGGTGCACGATATTTTTATGCAAAGCCTTTTGATGTAACAGACCTTATGGCACGAATTTTTGACATATTTTCATCAGAAACACCCCAAAAACGTTCAGGTGTGAAAAACGGTCCGGAGATGGATCTGGAAACGAATATAACAATGTATATTCAGCAACTTGGTGTTCCGGCACACATAAAGGGTTATCAGTATATCAGAGATGCAATAACAATGGTTATAGAAGACATGGAAACAATCAATTCAATCACAAAACTTCTCTATCCCTCTGTTGCAAAACACTACAACACAACTCCCTCAAGAGTAGAACGGGCAATTCGCCATGCCATTGAGGTTGCATGGGACAGAGGAAATCCCGATGTTTTGAATGAGCTTTTCGGATATACAATTCTTGGAAGTAAGGGAAAACCAACAAACAGCGAATTTATTGCTCTGATTGCGGATAAGATAAGGCTGGAGATGAAAACAGCGTAGTTTTTTTATGAAAGGGGATTCCCCTTTCAAACCCCTTTTCGCTTGTTTCATATGTCGGCTTGATGAGAAAAAATTAAGGATGCTCATACGGCAGTGCTTCTTAGGGGAGAATTGGTTTTGGATAGATATTTTCCGTTGATAGTGCGCAAAAAAATGCAGACATACGCCAGTATGACTGCATTTTTTGTGTCTTCTCTAAACCGAAAAATATCTAACCCAAAACTGCCTCGCACTCAAAAATCTCGATTTTGAGTGCAGAACACGGAAAAAAGCTGAAGGAATCCTTGACGGATTTAGAAGCTTTTTGACACAGTTATGTGCCAAAATCGTGTTTTTTGAGCAATTTATCCCTAAGAAGCACTGCCGTAATGTCGCCTCCGGCTCCTGATTCGCTAATCCTTAATTTTTCCATCCTCAAGTTCACCCGCCATATGAAAAGGCGAATTTTTCGCACCACAACTACGTACGAAATTTCCTGATATTTCGCACCAATAGATTCAAAAAATGTGAATGGGATATTTATCCGTAATTTTTGCGGAGGAAAACATCATTTGATCAAAAGGCAATATTGTAGGGGCGGATAATATCCGCCCGAAAAAGATTAATCTTTAATCTATATTTTCTGAAAGCATAATAATATCCTTTTGTTTTCTTTTGGCATATTTGAAAGAGGTGTATGCACCGCCGAATGTATGAGTTATATATGAAATTACTACATCTGATTTATCAATCATATATTCATTTCTTTTAATAATCGCAAGCTTCTTTGGAACTTTTTCAAGTGGGGGATATTCACTGAAGTCGTACAGATTCTTATTGTATTCTCGTTCCATATATGGGGTTACACATACACAGACGATATGAGAATATTTGTTTTTTAGTGCTTTCAAAGTTTTTGCACACAGTTTATCAAAATCTCCATAATCGCCAAGGAGAAATTCTTGTGCTCCATTTTGAATTAAATTTTCTAATGTGCACAATAAATATGGAGTGATATATGAGATTTCCTTTTGTGATAAGTCTCCGTGTCCGCAAAAAGTTACAATTTTCATATTGCACCCCCAAAAAAATATACATCAGGCAATAAACCTTATAATTATGTTATCACAAAACATCAATATATGCAATACAAACGCAATGCATACATATATATTTTTGTAATATACAATTGTATTGCAGAGGTGATAATATGAAAAAGTTTAAGATACCATCAATTCCGCCAACCACAAATAAATGTATTCGTTTTCCGAACGATATAGTGGAAAGGGTAGAAAAGACAATAGAAGGGAAAAACTGCACTTTCACAGCTTTTGTTATTGAAGCGGTAAGGGTTGCTCTCGAAAATGTTGAGCAAGAGTAAGTTTTTTTATGAAAGGGGATTCCCCTTTCAAACCCCTTTTCGCTTGTTTCATATGTCGCCTACGGCTCCGGATTCGCTAATCCTTAATTTTTCCATCCTCAAGTTCACCCGCCATATGAAAAGGCGAATTTTTCGCACCACAACTACTTACGAAATTTCCTGATATTTCGCACCAATAGGTTCAAAAAATGTGAAGGGGATATTCATCCGTAATTTTTGCGGAGGAAAACATCATTTGATCAAAAGGCAATATTGTAGGGGCGGATACTATCCGCTCGGAAAAGATTAATCTTTAATCTATATTTTCTGAAAGCATAATAATATCCTTTTGTTTTCTGTATTTTGCATTCAGCCAAAAAAACCTCACAAATTTCATTTAGAAACTTGTGAGGTTTGATTTTTGTGATTATATTCTGAAATTATCTTTTTGAGAGAACTTCTTTTTCATATTTCTGAACTTCGGAAAGCCATTGGAGACCAACGCCTTTATTTGTCTGTTCGCAGTAGTAATCCCAAACGAGAGCAAAGGGAGCGGCTTTGAATTCTTCCTTATAAGCAAGTCTTGCAGTAACGTCACCGTCAAGTTCAAGCTGTTTCATCTTGTCGTTTGGCTGGAGAAGTGCGGCAAGCATAGCTTTTCTTGTGTTTCTGATACCGATTACCCAAGCGGCAATACGGTTGATTGATGCATCAAAGAAGTCTGTTGCAACATAGGTCTTATCAAGTTTGCCCATTCTTACAAGTTCTTCAAAGATTGCTCTTGTTTCATCATCAATACCAACAACGTGGTCAGAATCCCATCTGATTGCTCTTGTAACGTGGAGAAGAACAGAATCAGAGAATGTGAAAATTCCGGAGAGTTTGTTGGAAACAGTTTCGGTTGGGTGATAGTGACCATTATCAAGTGTTGCAATGATGTGGTCTTTGTTTGCTTTCATAACATAGCCCATGCAGAATTCGTGTGAACCAACTGTATAACTTTCTGCACCGATACCGAATACTTTTGATTCAATACCGTCAATAACATTTTCAACATCTTTTGTTGCTTCGAAAATTTCGTCATAGGATTTTTTGAGTCTCATTCTGGGAGAGAGAGCATCAACGGGGAATTCTTTGTCGCCATCGGGAGTCCAGTGGTTAATAACACAGGGGAAACCTGTCTTTTTAGCAAAGTATTCACCGATTCTTCTGCAGGCAATACCATGACGTACCCAAAAACTTCTGATGTTTTCGTCAGCACATGAAAGTGTACCTTTATCTGTGCTTAAAGGATGAGCAAAATAGGTGGGGTTAAAATCAAGTCCCATGCCGTTTTCAACAGCAAAATCTACCCATTTGTCATAGTGTTCGGGTTTGATGGAATCACGTTCAACATAGGTGTCTGCTTCTATGTAATTTGCGTGAATGTTAATTTTGATTTTTCCGGGAATAAATTTCAGCGCTTCTGAAATATCCTGACGGAGTTCTTCGCCGTTTTGTGCTTTTCCGGGATAGTTACCTGTTGTCTGAATACCGCCGGTCAGGGATTTATCTTCTTTAATCTCTGTTCCTCCAACATCATCGCCCTGCCAGCAGTGCATTGATATGGGTGTTTCGTCAACTGTTTTGATTGCACTGTCAACATCTATTCCGTAGCGTGCATAAAACTCTTTGGCAAGTTCATAGCCTTTTTTTACATCGTACATAGGTTTAGTCCGTAGCCTTTCTGCCCATATGATTTTTTTGTCTCCTGTGCCGTGGGCAAGACAAAGGAGTATATATTCAAACACATTTGCCTGTAGGGCATGGGTTTGCTTTAAAAATTAATGTTTTTCTTCCAGAGCTTTTATCTTTGCTGCAAAAAGACGAAGATACATAACGGCGGCAAAAATAAGAATAATATCGCAAATATATATAATGAGATTTATAAGTGTCGGCTTAACATTCATATGAAGTATGGGGAGAAGAAGCAAAAATACCAATACAACATCAATGACAAAAGTACACACTTTTCCATACCATTTTGCACCAAAGACCTGACCGCCTTTGTTAATGAGAACAAGTCCCATAACACCCATGCTGATTTCTTTTACAAAAAGAATAGCTGCAACGGAAAGCATGAGAGGATATTTGAGCATCAGACAAAGAGCTACGGCAAATTGATAGAGCTTGTCCGCTATTGGGTCAATTGTTTTTCCAAGGTCTGTGACACAGTTGAAGTGTCTTGCAATTTTGCCGTCGAGAAAATCAGTCACAAATCCTGCAACCATAACCGCAAATGCAGGATAATATTCATCGGGTGACTTTGCACAGGTATATAGCCACACAAAAATGGGGATAAGTATGATCCTGATATACACAAGTATATTAGGAACGGTAAATATTTCGTTTTTTATACTGCTGTTACCTGCGCCTGACATTTACAAAACACGCCTTTTTACTATATTTTCACATATTATAATTATACATATTATCCACAAATTTGTCAATATCTTTTAAGGGAATGTGAATTGGACGTTTTGCCATAAGTTCCACCTTCCAATCGTGCTTTGTACTCTTGGGGTGTCACTTAATATGAATTCCAAAGGAATTCATTGAAGTTAAAACTCGCCAAAGCGAGTTTTTTCCATAATGTCTGCTATGCAGACATTTCATGCTGCGAAGCAGTATTTCATGAAACCGAAGGTTTTATTTCATGCACCTTCAGGTGCATTTCATTCTCACTAATTGATTTTCAATCAGTGAGATATTCCCTCCGGTTTCTATTCTTTGATTATGTTGACAAATTATCAATGATTTGTTAAAATAACATTGAAAAAAGCAAATTTCCCATGCTTTGGGAAAGGGGAGAGAAGTTATGATACTTGCAATAGATATAGGCAATACAAATATTGTTCTTGGAGGATTTGAAGAAGACACACTCAAATTCGTTGCCAGAATTGCCACTAATGCTGTGAAAACAGAAGATGAATATGCCACAAAAATAAAGAGCATTCTTGCTCTTCACAAAGTTGACAACAAAGCTGTTAAAGGTGCCATAATTTCGTCTGTTGTGCCGCCTCTTAACAGTATTATGAAAAAAGCGGTAAACATTGTCTATGGTGTGGATGCTATCATGGTGGGCCCCGGAATAAAAACAGGAATTAACATTCAATGTGATAATCCTTCAACAGTTGGTGCGGACCTTATCTGTGCCTGTGTTGCGGCGCACCACATATATAAAAGTCCGTCTCTTATAATTGATATGGGAACTGCCACAAAAATGATGGTTATGGACGAAAAAGGAACATTTATCGGTGTTTCCATTATTCCCGGTGTGGGAATTGGTCTGAAAGCACTTGCATCAGGTACAGCACAGCTTCCCCAGATAAGCCTTGAAGCTCCCAAATCCGTAATTGGTAAAAATACGGCAGATTGTATGCGTTCGGGAGTTGTTTTCGGAAATGCAAGCCTTATAGACGGTATGATTGACAGATTCAATGAGGAAATGGGGCAGGAACTGCCGCTTATTGCAACGGGTGGACTTTCTTCAACCATTATTCCCCATTGCAAACATAATATAACTTTTGATGAGCATCTTTTGTTAAAGGGACTCAAAATACTCTATGATAAAAATTTCAAATGATAAAAACAACGGGGGAAAAAGCGCAGATAATAACTGCGACTTGAAAAAAGTACCTTGTTTATATAAATATTCTATAATAAAGCGTTGTATCTTGAATAAGAACGACAGCAAGGAGGAATTTTTATGACAAAAGAAAAGAAAGTTGACACCTACTCATTGGTGCTCGGTGCAATTCTGACGGCTTTGGTAATTATACTTCAGTTTATGGGCTCGTTCATAAAATTTGGCCCGTTTTCTGTATCATTGGTATTGATTCCCATAGTTATAGGAGCTGCTACCTGCAAAAAAGGAATTGGAGCCTGGCTTGGACTCGTTTTCGGGCTTGTTGTTCTCATTTCGGGGGACGCTGCATTGTTTCTTGCAGTAAATGTTCCCGGAACAATTCTTACAGTTCTCTTGAAAGGCACAGCCTGCGGATATGTTGCCGCGCTTTGCTACAGCCTGATTGAAAAGTATAACAAATATGTTGCTGTGATTGTTGCGGCAATTGTTTGTCCCGTGGTAAACACCGGTATATTTTTACTTGGATGTCTTGCATTTTTTATGGATACAGTATCCGGATGGGCACAGGCGGCAGGTCTTGGCGGAGGAGTAGCACACTATATGATTTTTGGTCTTGTGGGTGCAAATTTTCTCTTTGAACTGGCAGTTAATATTTTGCTTTGTCCCATTGTTGTGAGAATACTTAATATATTCAGAAAAAAATAGATTTCATAAACCGGGTGCATTTTGCACGACGATATAACAAAATATCCCCTTTGGAATCTGTGCTGTGCACAGTATTCCAAAGGGGATTTACTGTTTGAAAAAAAGAGATTTTACAGGTCGGATTTGGAGTTTGAGTTTCCGATATATTCTTTAGGCGATGTTCCCATTTCACTTTTAAACACCGATGAAAAATAGAGCGGGTCCGTAAATCCTGAAAGAAGTGCCACATTTTTTACAGAGTCTATTCCGTGGTCAAAAAGAGTGACAGCATATTTGATTCTGAGAGTTCTCAGATATTGTGAAAATCCGGTTTTCATTTCTTTTTTGAATATGTTGGAAATATATTTTGGATTATATGAAAGTTCTTTTGCAACCTCGCCGAGAGAAAGAGACGGGTCGTTGAAACGGGTTTCCATAATTTCCAAAATCTTATGGAAAAGATCGTTTTTGGGTGAATTGGCACAATTTAGCCTTGAAAATGAATAGTACAAAATGCTCTCTGATGCCAGATCAATAGTTTCCTCGTTTGCTCTTGAAAGACTTTCCTTCCACATGGGAATGAGGCTGTCGTGTCCCAAAAACATCCGGTTGTTTTTGTGAATATTGAATCGTCTGAAAAGTTCATCGGAGCGTGAGCCTTCAAAATTAATATACATATATTCACATCCCGCCTCCACCTCTGCATACATCTCCTCATCTTTAAAAGCAAATATGAGAGAGTTGGCAGAAAACTTAAGGCGGGTATTGTCAAACACAAAGGTTCCTGAGCCTTTTGTCACAAGTATCATCCGGTTTAACTGAATTGTATGTTTTTGCCTCATAACATCCGTATCCACTTCCCATACAAAGCAGGAAACCGAAAGACTTTCAGTATATTGGGGTGTAACAAACTTGCATATGTTATCTCTTTTCATATATAATCATCCTTTTGTTACATTATATAATAAATATGGGCTCATTGCAATACAAATTAAACTTTTTTAAATGTATATATGGAAAATTTCTATTCCTTTAGAAAGAAATGCTTGATATAATCTAAAAAAGAGACTAAAGGTCAGAGCATATATCGGGATGACTGAATTAATTTGGTATTCCGGTATGATATAAAAAAAGAAAAGGGGTATTATTATGAGTAATATAAAACTCGGAATTTTTGGAACAGGCAGAGCAAAATTTCTTGTTCCCGACTTTTTGCTCAACGGCTTTGACATTGTTGCAGTATGCGACATGAACGCTGAACGTATGAAAATGGTAACCGATCAGCTGGGCGATGATGTGGCATGCTACACAGATTTTGATGAATTCATAAAACACGACATGGATGCAGTATTTTTAGGGAACTTCTTCCACGAGCATGCTCCCTTTGCAATAAAATGCTTTGAAAGAGGAATTCATGTACTCAGCGAATGTATCAGTAACGGCACCATGGCAGAAGGTGTCGAACTTCTTCGTGCTTTTGAAAAGTCAGAAAGCATCTATATGCTTGCAGAGAACTATCCCCAGAGAAGATGTTGCCTTGAAATGAAACGTGTTTGTGAAGGCGGAACACTTGGAAAAATCCTTTATGCAGAGGGTGAATATAATCATCCCGGACAGGGCACAAATGCATCCAACACAAAAATGTATAACTATTTCCCTGAGCACTGGAGAAATTATCTTCCCAGAAGTTATTATGTTACCCATTCTCTCGGTCCCATTATGGCGGCAACAGGTGCAACACCTGTGAGAGTTGCAAGTTTCAATATTTTTGATCCTGCTGATGAAAGCGTACCGAGTGCATCATATGTGGGAGACAGAGCAGCCATCATAACAACTCAAAACGATGACGGCTCAGTATTTAAGTTTACCGGTCATGCATCCTTTGGCGGACATCACAATTCCTATCGCATATGCGGAAGTAAAGGTCAGATTGAAAACATCCGCGGTATGGAAGATAAGATTATGTTAAGATACAATGACTGGGAAATCCCCGAAGGCATGGAAGAAATCAACTGCTATGACCCAAAGTGGGATGAAACTGCAAACCAGGAGAGGTTAAAGGTGAGCGGACACGGCGGTGGAGATTTCCTCACAGTCCGTATGTTTGCAGATTGTGTGAGAAACAAAAAGCAACCTTCTCATCCCTTTGATGTCTATTCTGCAGTTAATATGTCATCTGTTGCAATCCTTGCTCACCGTTCAATGTTAGATGGCGGAGTGCCCTATGACATTCCTGATTTTACAAAAGAAGAAGTCAGAGTACAGTTTGAAAACGACAGACTCACACCATTCCATGGTTCAGACGGCTCCAAACCCAACATTCCATGTTGTTCTGTTACGGACTATAAGCCTACTCCCGAACAGATTGAAATGAAAAACAAACTTATTGAAAATGCACAGACAGACAGCGAAAGTGAGAAAAAACATAACGTGTAAATTGGAATTTATTGGTTTGATAAAACTTGGCTAAAGAGAAAAAAATGTCCCCCTTGCCTAAAGGGGGATGTCAATCCGAAAGGATTGACAGGGGGATTCTATGTGTACAATCATTCAAAAACGCAGTATTTGTACGTGTTTCTATGAATAATGAATCCTCCCGTCACGCTAACGCGTGCCACCCTCCTTTAGGCAAGGAGGGCTTTCGCTTCAGCGTTTTTTCATCATCATTAGTGAGCTAAATTCCAATTTAACGCAAATTCAAAGGGACAGTAAATTAATTCGACAAATTTCATCGAATTAATTTACTGTCCCTTTTGGGAATAGGGAAAAATGATCCGGACTTTTTTTCACATTCCCTTTTCTTTCGTTATCTTCAGTGCAGGCACTTCCTGCTGTTTTAGTTTATTGCCACATCCGCTCTTCTTTGTTCCTGATTCCAGTTAACATTATAGATGTTAAGAAGGTCATCGAGGAGAAGGCACATATATCCGTTTGTATTATAGGAGTTTTCAAGTATGTAACTTTCTTCGCCTTTTTTAATTTCGATTTTAATATCTGTTTCAGCAACTGAACGAGCTACTTTTCCTTCTTTGCCTTTATACTCTGTTATAGGCATTGGTGTTGGGATCTTTTGCGGATTATAGGAAAGGGTGAGTGTTCTTGTTTCATCATTGTATGAACTGTCAAATCCGTAATTTTCAAGATCCTGGGCAATCAGAGTGATTTTTCCCATATAACTGAAAGTGGGGATTTCGTTTGAGTTAAGATATGTGGAAGTATCTGTATGGAACAAGGTGTTATATTTTAATTTTGCCATAGTGAATCCATAGTTCAGGAGAACTGTTGCATCGCTAAAGCGCTGACCTGAAGAAGATGATGCCATAGTAACTGCAATCATACGTCTTCCGTCTTTTGTTGCGGTTGCACAGAAGCAATATCCTGCAGCTGAAGTTGTTCCTGTTTTCATACCGTCTGCACCGGGGTAGTAGTAGGTATCATAGAGATGGTTGGTGCTGTAATAGTTTCTTCCGTGGAAATATACGCTTCTTTTGGAACTTCTTGCGATAATATCGGGATATTTTGAAATAAAGTTTTTAACAATTGTTGCAAGAGCTATGGGGCTGACTTTGTTGTTGGCAACACCGAAGCAATCGTAGAAATATGCATCCACACCCATTTGGGCTGCTTTTTCATTCATCATTTTTACAAATGCCCACTCGCTTCCTGCCACAAGTTCTGCAAGAGCAACAGCAGATCCGATATCGGAATAGGTGATTACCATGCCGATAAGTTCGTCAACCGTATAGACGGTGTTATAGTAGAGGGGAACTGTCTGATATTCGGGATTTCTTGATTTTGAATATACGTTTGCGCTTATGGGAACCTGTGTGTATATGTCAAATTTTCCTTCTGCCATCGCTTCATATACACAGTAGAGATTCATAATTTTGGTCATGCTTGCGGGAACTCTTGGTGAATATCCGTTATATTCATAATATATATCACCGGTATCATAATCTATGACACATGCTCCCTGGGATGAAATGTAGGATGAGCCCACATATGCCGCAGAAGCAGAAATTGAAATTGTGAGAAGAATGGTAACTATAATTGTTAGTGCGGAAAACTTTTTAATTCTGAAATTCATTTTTTAACCCTTCCTTATCAGTATATTGCAACAGTTGTTTTGACGGGCACATAACTTGCTACCCAGTCAGCATCTGCTTTAAGCATTCTTATACATCCTGCTGATGCAGGATTTCCAATGGTTTTGTCCGTAACATATCCGGCAGGACTTACGGGCTGGTTGTGAATGGCATATCCGTCGAAAAGATAGAGAACAGGATTGCAAGTATATGAGGGTGTAACCCAGCTTGTTTTGTATACATATTCGCACACAACCGTTGGAGTGGGAGTTGCATTCTTTCCGGTTGCAACGGGGAAGGTTCTCAGGGCTTTCCATCTGCCTTTTGAACCAAGAAATACCGTGAGTCTCTGGCGTTCTTTGTTAACCCAGATAAGATATGGTGTTTTGCTTTCGTATCCCATGGTGTTGACAAAATTTTCTCTGTCAAAATCTGTAAGATCATCGGCAATTGTAAAATTGTGATCGCTTCTTGATACAGAGGACATGGGCACCCAGCATACTTGTCCGTCGGCAAGTTTGACTCTGCATGATCTCATGGAGTTGTGATTGTCGGGGTTCATATATTCAACCAATGTACCTGCAGGGATATAGATACCGTTTGAAGATGTTACGTTATATTTCGTATATGCAGGGATTTTAACGGGATTTATCTGTTTTTCCTTGTTGGAAAGATAAAGAGTGGGGAGTCCGGGATTTTCCCCGTTAACATTGAGAACAAAATGAAAGTTGAAATCTTTTTCTGAGTAGTTATTATAGATGGCAGGAACGGTGATATCTATGGTATCTCCGTTTTTCAAATGATAGTATGTATCAACCTCGTGAATATAACATCCGTTCACATAGCCTGTACCTCTCACAAAAAATTCTCTTTCGGGAGGGCAGGCAAACTGAACCGTATAGGAAACATCTGTCCATATGTTGTGTGTTTCGGGCTTTTTGGAAAAGAAAATTTTAAAATCTTCGGAGTCTTCACAGGTGAAGGTGACAGAATCGGTTATGACAGCACCATCAGACAGGGTAAGTTTTGTTTCTATTGTATGAAGGCTTCCCTCGGAAAACATTGGTACACAAAATTTGAAAGAAGCATTTTCAAGAGAAGATTTTGAATATCCTTCGCCACCGATTCCCATGAGATTGCCGTCAAGAGTCATGGAGAGGTTGGCATTTTGGGAGTCATCCATCCCCGATACGGAAATGCTTAATACTGCATCTTCGCCGCAGTATAGAGTCTGATTTATACTTGTTGTAAGAACAATTGGTTCTGTAAAAATTCCCACAGATTCGTTGCCGTATGCTATGGCAGACGAGAATATCAATGAGAGAGTAAGAAGAATTGTGATTAATTTTTTCATAATTATGTCCCCCGGTTTGATTAGTTATATATAAAACAAATTTGTTTCATCACTTTCCGATACAGAAATTGTGGAAAATCCTGTCCACAATTTCCTCTGAAACCGTAAGCCCAACAATCTCTCCAAGAGACGAGGCGGCGGTTTCAAGGTCTATAAAGGTTGTGTCAATAGGAATTTGAGCTTCTATTGCATCAATTGCACCTTTAAGGGCATCTCTTGCCTTAAACAAAGCATCAACGTGACGTGTGTTGGTTATCACATCGGCGGCGTTGACATCAATCTGACCCATTTCAAAAAGTGCTTTTATGGTGTTTTCAAGTTCTTGTGTGCCTTTGGAATCTTTTACGGAAAATTCGATTATGTTGTCAAACATACCATCAAGCTCACTTTTTTTAACAAGATTTCCTGAATCTGTTTTGTTGATAAGTGCAATGGTTTTCTTATTCCGGCAAAGTTCCATTATTTTTTCATCTTCTGCATCAATGCCCGATGTGGCATCTGCCATGAATATTATCAGTTCGGCATCTTTTATAAAATCAACAGATTTGGTGACACCAATCTTTTCTATGGGGTCGTCCGTTTCTCTTATGCCGGCGGTATCTATGAGACAAAGAACTATGTCAGACAAAGTGATATATTCTTCAATGGCATCTCTGGTTGTTCCTGCTATGTCTGTGACAATGGCTTTGTCTTCTCCCGAGAGAAGATTCATGAGAGATGATTTTCCCACGTTTGGTTTGCCCACAATGGCGGTTTTGATTCCCGAACGTATGAGCTTGCCCTTCTCGGAGGATTCAATAAGTTTGTTTGTTTCTATATATATATTCCTGATTTCATCCGTAAATTCCTCATCACTTACAGGTTCCAACCCTTCGTCGGGATAGTCTATCAAAACCTGAATATTTGCGCAAAGAGCAATGAGTCTTTGTCTTAATGAATTAATCTTGTGGGATAGAGCTCCCCCAAGGTTGTTTACGGATATGTGATGTTGAATTGCGGTTTTTGAGTTTATTATGTCAATTACCGATTCCGCTTCGCAAAGGTCAATTTTCCCGTTGAGAAAGGCTCTTTTTGTAAACTCGCCTCTGTCTGCCATTGTGGCTCCGTTTTTCAAAACCTCGCAAAGGACTGCTTTGGTGACAACAATTCCTCCGTGGCAGTTTATTTCTACGGTATCTTCGCCTGTGAATGTACGGGGAGCTTTCATAAGTGAAACTAAAACCTGGTCGATTTTTCTGCCCTCTGAATCTTTGATGTGACCGTAGTGAATTGTGTGAGATTCAGACGATGCAAGGGATATGCCCGAAGGGGCGAAAAAAACCTTGTCTGCAATTTTCACGGCATCAGGCCCGCTTATTCTGATTATGGATATACCTCCCGTCCCGTAGGGGGTGGAGATTGCGGCAATGGTAGAAAAAAGATCCATCTTAAAAAATCCTTTCAAATTTAAAATGAGATGCCGGAAATCGCGGCATCTCAAAAAATGTTCCAATATCCGGAAGAATCAAAAATATAAGGCTATAGTTTTATTATTTCTGTTTAAGTGCTATAACAACTTTGCGGTTGATTCCCTGACCGATACTGTAGGTTGTAACGGATTCGTGATCCTGAAGAGTTGAATGTATAATTCTTCTTTCATATGCATTCATGGGTTCCAAGGTTGTGCTTCTTCTTGTACGCATAACTTTGTTTGCAAGTTTTTGAGCGAGACTTTCCAAAGCTTCGTTTCTCTTTTCGCGGTAGTTTTCAGCGTCGAGAGAAATTTTCATGAAACCGGAATCGCCTTTGTTTACTGCAAGGCTTGTGAGGTGCTGAAGAGCATCTAATGTTTCGCCTCTTTTGCCGATTACGATTCCCATGTCGGGGCCTGAAAGATTAACTTTCAAAACGTCGCCGTCAGCTTCGGTGTCAATTGTAACATCTTCGCCTGCAAGCTCAAAAACTTTTGAAAGAAATTCTTTTGCCTTGTCTGCACAATCATCGGGGCAACAATCTTTTGCTTTTTCGCTTTTGGATCCGGATTCTTTTTTGCTCACCTTTACAACAGCCATTTTGCTGCCAATTCCGAGGAAGCCTTTTGAACCTTCGTCAATAACTTCAATGTCTGCCTGAGCTTCTTCTATGCCCAGTTCTTCAAGAGCAAGAGCAATTGCTTCTTCTTTTGTCTTTGCACTTTTTTCTATTGTCATCATTTGTTTCTCCTTTTTTTCTTATTGGGATGTGTTTCAGACTGTTTTTGTCTTTTTTCGCTGTCATGAAGTTCAATTTCACTTGAAAACTTGTTTGCATAAAAACCATTTAAAAGAACAGTCTGTAAAATTCCGAATACGTTTGATGCTATCCAGTAAAGTCCCATAGCCATGGGGAGTGTGTAGGTTATCCAGAGAGTGAAAATGGGCATAACCACAGACATTGATTTTGTCATGCTTTCTGCGGATTGTGCTCCGTTTTGTTCGTTTCTCTTGGGCTCTGTGGAAAGAACACGCTGAGGCTTCTGGGGCTCATCTTTCTTTTTGTCATTGTCATTTTTGTTCATCCACTGTGTGATTTTGCTTGAAAGATAGGTTGTTACAGCGGCAAGAACGGGAATTAAAAGTGTTGCCCATGCGGCAAATGAAAGCTCGGGCTTGTCTGCAAGATTAAGACCGAGAAATTTGAAGTTTATTATGTCAAGTTTCTGGGCAACATTAATCTGTGCCATCATATTACCCTTAAGGGCAATTCCTGCTTTTTCTGCAAGGTCTGCAATTTTATCCGCACCAAAATGGCACATATATTTCAGAGGTTCATAGATTACTCTGTAGAGAGAAATAAGAATCGGAAGCTGAATCAGAAGAGGGAGACATCCGCCCATGGGGCTTGCGCCATACTCTTTGTAGAGCTTCATGGTTTCCTGATTGAGCATTTGCTGATCATTTTTGTATTTCTCCTGAAGTGCCTGAAGTTTTGGCTGGAGTTTTTGCATTTTTGTCATTGATTTTTGTTGCTTCAATGTGAGAGGCAACAAAATGAGTTTTACTGCCAGTGTGAAAAGAATAAGTGCAACACCGTAGTTGTTTACAAATCCATATATCCAGTCGAGAAGATACCCGATAGGAACTTTTATTATATCCATATTTTCCTCCTGTTTAAAGCCTGATTTTCAAAAGAAAATCTACTTTAGCGGATCATAGCCGCCTTTGTGGAACGGATGACATTTAAGGATTCTTTTTGCTGAAAGCCAAGTGCCTTTTGCGGCTCCGTATTTTTCCACAGCCGAAAGGGCATAGCTTGAACAGGTTGGATAAAACCTGCAACAACTTTTTTTCATGGGCGAAATGTGTTTTTGATAAAAACGAATACTTCCCAAAAGAAATTTTTTCATCATACAAGTTCCGCCTTTTCGAGACAAAAGTCAAGATCCTTTTGTATTTGGGCAAATTCTACTCTGGCCATTTTTGCCCTTGCGGCGATAATTATGTTATAGCCGTCTTTAATGTCATCATTTCGTGCACTATAGGCTGCACGAATAAGCCTTTTCAATCTGTTTCTCATAACTGCTCCTCCAAGTGCGGGAGAAACGGTGAGACCAAGCTTGGTTTGGGACTGACGATTTTTGTACCAGTAAAAAACAAGGGTACCCGTCACGAGTTTTGCGCCCTTCCTGTAAGCATAGGTAAATTCCCGGTTGAGTTTGACAGTATTTTTCATGAAAACATTCCCTCCCGGTATAGATTTTTGCCACTTTGAAAAAAGTTCCCAATATGGCAAAAAAGACCACCTTAAGTGGTCTTCGTAAAATCATCTTAAGCTGAAAGTACTTTTCTGCCTTTAAGTCTTCTGCGAGCTAAAACCTTTCTGCCGTTAGCAGTGCTCATTCTTGCTCTGAAGCCGTGAACTTTGCTTCTGTGTCTTACGTTAGGCTGATATGTTCTTTTCATATTGCTACACCTCCTCAATTTGCACTTTAAATTCTATTTAAGTGCCGTCCTTTGCCAGTAAAGCGGCAAATAAAATCTGTAGTGATTACAAACCATTTAAAATTATATACTATCAATCGTGTTTTGTCAACAGAAAAATTCCATAAATACAGAATTTATGCAATTTTTTGTTATCTTTTATAAAGGAAATTGAGTCGTTTGTATTTTTCTGTGCTAATTTCACCAAGTTGCGGACGTGTTATTCTGAATAGCCAGTTGCCGTGGGCTTTACCGGGAACGTTCAATCTTGTGTCGGAGCCATAGCCGAGAAGGTCCTGAATGGGGAGAATAAGCAAGCCGGCGTTTGACATAAACATCATTCGGATTATGGCATCATACCCCTGATTTCCCGAATGTCCTGCATATTCCATGAGTTCGTCTCTTTGGCTGTCTCCAAGCTCCCATACATATCCGAGAAGGGTGTTGTTGTCGTGAGTTCCGGTATAGGCAACGCAGTTTCGGGGGTAATTGTGAGGCTTGTGGGGATTGTCGCCTGATTCAAGAAAGCCAAACTGCAGAACCCTCATCCCCGGATATCCCGAATATGCCACAAGGTCTTCCACTTCTTTTGTTATCATGCCAAGGTCTTCTGCAATGATGATTTTGTCGCCTTTTATGGAATTTATCATATCTATAAAGTCCTCTCCGGGACCCTTAAGCCACTTTCCGTCTCTTGCAGATGTCTCCTTTGCATCTACCGCCCAGTAGGATTCGATGGCTCTGAAATGGTCAATTCTCGCGCCATCAAACAGAGAAAACATGTTCTGTAATCTTGCCTTCCACCAGGAAAATCCGTCTTTTTTCATTTCATCCCATCTGTAGAGAGGGTTGCCCCAAAGCTGACCATCGGGAGAAAAATAGTCGGGGGGAACACCGGATACGAGTTTGGGCTCTCCATCGTCTGTCAGTTCAAAATATTTTTTATTTCCCCATACGTCGGCTGAATCGTGGGCAACATAGATGGGGATGTCACCTATAACTTTTATGCCTTTTGAGTTGGCATAGTTTTTAACCTTTGCCCATTGGGTGAAAAATTCATACTGAATAAACTTCCATGCAAACAAAATTTCGGGATCAACTTTAGTCTCTGTCCACTTTGTCCAGCAATTTTCATTGTTTGCATGTTTCAAAGCCATAAATTCGCAAAATTGTTTCAGAAAAAAACTTCCATCTGAAAAATCCTCAATCTTTTTTCTGTACTCACCATCCACCTTTTTCGATGCTTTTTTCAGAATATCAAATCTTGTGTGATACAGACGGACAAATTCTGCACTATAGGGTGTTTCCTGTCGGGCGCTTTTAAGGTCATCCCCTGTGAGCAGACCCTTTTCAAAAAGAGTGTCAAGGTCAACAAAGTAGGGATTGCCTCCAAAGGCTGAATAGGATTTGTAGGGGGAATTACATTCATCCACCATACAAAATGGAAGAACCTGCCAGTAGGAAAAACCACATTCGGACAGAAAATCTACAAATTCAAGCGCTTCTTTTCCGAAACTTCCTATGGAATATTCTCCCCAAAGTGATGAAATATGCATCAGAACACCGCTGCCTCTTTTCATGAAAATTACCTCCCTGAAACCAAAAAAACATATGAAAACGTATTATGAATAATATATAAAAAAGTTATCCACATTTTAGCAAATTATTCATAAAATCAGGTAATATGTCGGTTTTCACCCTTTTTTTCGGGAGTTATCCACAAAGTAATACACGTTATCCACATGTGGGGTGGAGGCGCAACTAATCAGTTTCACGTCAAAAGGTATATGGGTAGACCGGATAAGATGAGTGTCACATTGGTTAGTGCAGTAAGACTTGAACACCTATTGGTTTTAGCAGGGCAATTTTCCCTAAAACTGTGTCAAACCCCTTGATAATACGGAAGTATTCCCTGCGAGCTTTTCCTTGTTTCAGAAAAAATTGCCACTGATAAAACTGCTCACATCTCAAACGGATTATTTTTAGGAGAATTTTACTGCGGAGGTCGCAGATGGGCTGTCGCCCTTCAAGACCGACAAATTGAAAGGCTTCAAAAATAATTCGTTTGAGACAACAGGGGTTCGAGTCTTACTGCACTAAACAGATGATTTCTGTCAGAACAGATGGATTCGATCCGGAAAATATCAAAGATAAACAGGAGGACATGAAATGATTTTCCCAATTCCCAAAGAGGAAGTATATGCAAAAGATATATACAAAATGAAAAACTATGAGGAAAATACCAACATTGTATATCTTTATGAAAAGTATAGAAAAGGTGATGCAGACCTTTCGGTAAAAACAGATTTGTCTTTTGGAAGAGAAGAGTATGAAATTCTGATAGATGATAAAGGAATTACCGTTACCGCATCGGGAGATGAGGGGGTTTTCAGGGCAATAACTTCTCTTGGACAACTCATTGAAAGAGGAAAGGGGATTTTGTATTTCTGTAAAATTTCCGACTCACCTGATTTTGAAAACAGATGCTATCTTCTTGATGTGAGTTACGGAAGAATGCCGAAGGTAGAAATCCTGAAAAGATATATGGATTATGCAGCAGGGCTCAAGTATAATGAGTTTCAACTGTTTTTTGAATCCCTGGTCTATGACTATGAGGCGTATAAAGACTGCACAAAGGATTTTCAGTGCTACACACCCGATGACATAAGGGAAATTAACGAGTATTGCAGAAAAAGATTCATAAAACTTGTTCCCTATGTTGCAAGTTTCGGTCATCTGAGGTCCTGGCTGAATCTTGACAGATTCAAACATCTGAGAGTGGGTGATGATGAAGTCAACACAGGAACAATAAATCCTTTTCATCCTGAAACAATGGACTTTCTTGACGGATTCTATCAGTCTCTCTTTGACCTTTGTGACACATCAGATGTTGCAAATGTAGGCTTTGACGAAAGTGCAGGGCTCGGTCTTTATCAGACGGAGGAGATCTGCAAAAAGGAAGGCAAGGAAAAGGTTTTTGTTGACTGGCTCAATAAAGTTGCAGACCATGTCAGAGAAAAATACGGAAGAAGATGTCAGTATTTTACTGATATGATTCACCATTTTGAAGATGAAGACTATGTCCTGGAAAATGTTCCCAAAGACGGAACCGCGCTTATCTGGGGATACGATCCCATTCCTACGGCAAGTATGGAAAGATGGTGTATGACACTTGAAAAACACGGTGTGCCTTTCTATGTCTGCCCAAGTTCAAGCACCTGGTGCAGCGGAACGGGGCGTATGGATGTTTGTCAGTTCAATCTTCAGATTCTTGCAGAAGTGGGAAGGAGCCATGGCGCAGTAGGATATATGTATACCGACTGGGGTTCAGGTGACGGTCACAATTCGTTTCCTGTATGGAATTTCTATCCTGCAGCTCTCGGAGGACAATATGCGTGGAATGCGGGAGCAAAGCAGGACAGATATATGTTTAAAACAGATTTCATAAAAGGAGCAAGGGAATATACCGATAAGGTTGTATTTGAAGGGAAGCCCATATCCGAACTTATGTACAGACTGGGTCAGTATTATCTTCTTGAACCTCAGAGGACTCCCGGCGGAACATCCTGCATGAAAATGATTGGCAAACCCCTTTGTGATTCTTCTTGCGGAAGTCCGTTGTATGGCGGCGTTGACTATCAATATTTTGGTGACGATTTCTATTTTGACAATCTGGAATCCTACATGAAAAAAGCGATAGGATGTGTTGAGGAAACAGAATTTGACGAAAATTACAAAAGACAGATTCTTGTAAATTCATATCAGGCACTCATAGGCATTGAAACTGCAAGAATCAGATATCACAGAGGTTCAACGCCTGAAAAAATTGATGAAATCATAAAAATGATTGATGATAATCTCAAAGAGTATGAAGTTTTGTGGGACAGAGAAAACTTTCCCAAAGGCAAAGAAAACTTTATGGTGATGCTTGAAGGAAGGCGGTCAGACCTTGTTGAACTAAAAGAGATGGGATGTGTATATGCAGAACCCGAAACAAAGAAAGAGGCAGGGTTTATGGATGATAATCCATGGTTGTTGTGATAAGAAAAAAATCATAATATCGGAAGGAAATGTAAAAAAAGTCCGGATCGCAAAAAAGCAGTAATAATAAGAAACACAAAACAAAAAACCTCTTGTAAATCATTAAAAATCACACTGAATGCAGGGATTGTACCCTAATCGTATAATACGCATAATTATGCGATAAATGGGAATTTGGCTAAATTTTGCACATACGTGCAAAGCTAAATAGTAGCTTTGCTACAGCTAAATTGCATCAAAGATGCAGCTAAATAAAATTTGCCGAAGCTGCCCAAAGGGCAATTTAGCTCCCGAAGGGAATTTAGCTGACGTAAGTCAATTTAGCTTGCCGCAGGCAAATTTAGCTAATTGGAATTTATCACAAGATAAATTCCAATTTATATATTATACAGTTAAAGAGACAGTCCCTTCGTTTTAAAGAGTTCAATTTTTTTAAAAAAGGACATTTTCGTTAAATAATGTGCAGATTTAAAAGATATTAATATACAATAAAAGGATAATTTACTACATTGAGATAATTTGGAAAAAGTGGTATGATGATTTCATAATACAGACCAAAGGAAGGTAAAAAACATGAAGGGATTTCCAAGAGATGCAAGAGTTTGTTTTATAGGGGACAGTATAACCCATGATAATGATTTTGTATCCCATATATCTGCATATTATCACGAACACCTGAAAGACAGAAAAGTAAATTTCTACAACTGCGGTGTTGCAGGGGGAAGAATGGGGCCTGCTCTTGAAATTATTGAAAAGGACGTTTTTTCTCACAACCCAACCCATGCGGTCATTATGATGGGCATAAACGATTCCGACCGTATGGCACTTTTGGAGGATAGGTCATACGAACGATATGACAGACTCAAAAAGGCATATGACATATTTGAACAAAACTTAAGACAGATGTGTACAATCATCAGAGAAAGAAATATCAAAGCCATTCTCTGCACTCAAACTCCCTATGATGAATATCAGAACACAGACACGGAAGTTTTAAACGGTGGTTGGGCGCTTATGGCAGGATATGCTCAATGTGTTCGTGATGTTGCAAGGGAGATGAATCTTCCTTTGTGTGACTATCACACATATTTTTCAAAAGTTCTTCAAAAAGAGGTGCTTTTTATGCCTGATCGGGTTCATCCCAATGACCTTGGGCAGTTTCATATGGCAAAATGCTTTCTTGCATTTCAGGGGTATGATTTGGGAGAGAAAAAGCCATTTCCAAAATATATGAATTTGTGGAGAGAAAAGGTTGAGATGCTCCGAAACATATGGGCGGCAGAGAGGATTATTACCAACAGATTCGACCTTTCTCAAGAGGAACAGATATCTAAAATCAAAGCCTATGTTGAAGACCCGGAAAACATTGAGATAAGGTCACACATTGTAGGAAGAGGAAGACAATATCTGGAAACGTATCATATGAGGGATCAGCTGAACGAAGAAATAAATTATATTATGGAAGTGGAATTTAAAAAAGGTCAAATTTGATATATTGCAACACGTTGGATTCTGTAGTAAAATAAAAGAGTATATCATGCGATTACAATTATTATGACACATTCCGGTTTGTTGATAAATAACAAAGGATAACAGGAGATGAAAAAATGCTCAAAATTGACTTGAACGGAACATGGAATCTTAAGGGTATTTCACCTGACGGAGAGAGTTTTGATATTGATGCCACGGTGCCGGGAAGCACTCTTAATGCTGTGCTCAATTCAGACATAGAAAAAAATCTTGACGTGTTCTACAGAGACAATGCCGAAAAGGTTCAAAAATATGAAAATTACGCCTGGATATATACCAGAACATTTGAAATAGAAAAGACAGACAAAAACCTAGTGATAGTGTTTGAAAAACTCGATACCTATTGTGACATATATATCAACGGCAAAAATCTTGCGTCCAGTGATAACGGATATATTTCCCATAGATTTGACATAACAAAATATGTAAAGGACGGGGAAAATGAAATCAGCATATACTTCCAGTCTCCCATAACCAAAGTGGCAGGCAAGAAAGAAGTTAAAGCTTGTGCTTTTGCTGCATATGAAAGACTCTATACAAGAAGACCTCAATGCACCTACGGCTGGGATTGGACAATGCGTTTTGTCACATGCGGTATCGGAAAGACATACATAGAAGAAACAGAAGAAGGCATAAAGATTGAATCTTTATATATCTACACAAAAAGCATTGATGATGAATCTGCCGAAATAGTTGCAGATATTGACTTTTTGGATTTTGAACATGGCGGCGTGATAGATTTTGAAATAATTTCGCCAAAGGGCGAGATTGTTGCAACTCACACACGCTACACAGAGGAACCATTTATGCGCATAAATCTCGATGTTGAAAATCCAATGCTCTGGTATCCTCTCGGCTATGGCGAGCCCAATCTTTATACGATTTCGGTCAGATGCGGACAAAGGATTCTTTATAAAAAACCTTTTGGCATAAGAACAGTTAAGATTACTGAAATCACCGACAAAGAGGGCAGCGAAAACTACAACAAGTGTATTGAACTTAAAAAGACGGAATTTTCCGGATTTTATGATAAAAATGAAAGCTTTGCAGGCTTCGTTTTGAAAGTCAACGGAGAAAAGATTTTGTGTAAAGGCGCAAACTGGGTGCCATGCCGACCTTTCTCAATGGGCTGTACAGATGAAAGAATAACATCCATTCTTTCCCTTGCAAAAGATGCCGGAGTCAACATGATAAGAGTATGGGGCGGCGGCGATTTTGAAACAGAGCATTTCTATGATGAATGTTCAAGACTTGGCATAATGGTGACTCAGGACTTTTTGATGGCATGTGCCAGGTATCCCGAAGATGAACAATGGTTTTTGGATCAACTGAAAAAAGAAGCGGAATATGCATCAGAGCTTTTGAGAAACAAAGCATGCCTTATGTGGTGGTCGGGAGATAATGAAAATGCCGTAATGGGATGCGATACAGACACAGACTATCACGGAAGAGCATCTGCATATAAGGCTATTGCTCCCGTCATATACAAAAAAGACTATAACAGAAGATTTCTTGCATCAAGTCCCTATGGCGGAAAATTCTATGCATCAAACACAAAAGGAACAACTCATAACACACAGTTCATGGGCCCCTTTTTCAGATATATAATGAATAGTGACGATTTTTCGGACTATAAAGAATATGTCAAAACCTACAATGCAAGATTTGTTGCAGAAGAGCCGATTCTCGGTGCATCTTCTGAAAAATGCCTGAAAAACTTCATGACACATGAGGATATATATGGTGATGATCTTTCAATGTGGCTTTATCATACCAAAGGCAACCCCGGACTTGAACATGAGATTTTTGAATACATCTATGAATTTGCAAGAGGTATTATGGGAGATTTCAAAGATGGTGAAGACAGATTTTTCAAACTGAAATACCTGCAATATGAATGGGTGAGACTGTCCATGGAAAGAACAAGACGTGAAAAATGGTTCTCATCAGGGGTTATATACTGGATGCTTAACGACTGTTGGCCTGCAGCTTCGGGATGGGCACTCATTGACTACTACAATGAGCCAAAACCTGCTTATTATTCATTCAAGCGGGGAGCAAAACCTGTTGTTGTGTCTGTTGATTTTGAAGATGGAAAATATAAAATTCACATATGCAATGACGGAAAAGAGCAGACAGTTCCCCTCAAATGGTACGCCATTTCCAAGGATGGCAAAATTGCGGCACAGTCCGGCGTGAAAGAAATTGCTGTTCCCAAGAACACATCCCTTGTTGCATTGGAACTTGACGAAGATGAAATTCCAAAGGATTGCTTTGTTGTTGCAGAAACAGACTGTGACAGAGCTTTTTACAGAAAAGGTATCCTGGATATAGTTCCATCTGATGAAAGAATTGCTCACGTCAAAGTTGAGGGAGAATATGTCAAAGTGACGTCAAATGCATATATACACGCTTTGGAACTTTGCTCTGATTGTGTATTTGAAGACAACTATTTTTCGCTTCTTCCCGGTGAGGAAAGAAGTGTTAAAATCATCCAGAAATGTGATGAAAATGTCAGTGCAAAAGCATATACAATATAGAATCAAAAAATTTGAAAAGTATAATTTTACCACTACCCCCACATCAAAAGTATAAAAATACCTATTGAATAAGGCGTGTAGTCGTGTTACATTCTATTAGCCGTCGGACATTTTTCCGGCGGCTAATTTTATGTTTGTGACTAATTTTGGGCCTTATGCTTGCAAAGTCAAACAGTTTAATGTCTTGTCGAATAAAGAAAAATATGGTATTATTAAATAGAAGGTTGGAGTTGAATATAAAAATTTATTGTAATTATTAAGTTTTGTATGTATTACACAATAATCTGGTTTAATAGACAACGATGATTTTAATCTATATATCTTATTTGGCAACATTGAGGAGGCTTGTGAAGAATGAAGGTAGCTATATGCGATGATAATATAAATTATATCAGCATCATTGAAAATTACATTAATAAATTTAAAAAAACTGCTGTAGAGTGCGATGCGTACACAAGCGGCGAGGAGTTAGTTTATTCCTACAGGGATAAAAAAGAACGGTACGATGTGATTTTTCTTGATATGGAAATGGAGCAGCTTAACGGAATTGAAACGGCAAATATCATCCGGGAAATTGACGAGCATGTAATAATAGTGTTCGTCACAAGTTATACGGAATATATGCGCGAAAGCTTTAAATGCTCCCCTTTCAGGTTTTTAGTTAAGCCTGTCGATGATGAAGAATTTGAAACAGTGTTTTATGATATATGTAAAAAGCTATCAAAACAGCGCAAGGTATTTGCATTTACGGAGAACAAAGCAAAGGTCAGATTGTATTGCGACGATATAATATATTGTGAAAGTCAAGACCATTGGATATGGATTCACACTAAAGAAAAAGTATATAAAATCTTCAAATCCTTAACCGAGCTATACGGACAGTTTGACAAGGAAATGTTTTGCAGAGTACATAAATCATTTATAATAAATTTTTTGTATATAAAAAGTATAAAGAACAACGATGCGGAACTTTATTATTGCGATAAGCCCGTTCCGATAAGCCGTTCATACAAAAAGGAAGTGCTTAAAGAATATACAAATTTTCTTGAAAGGGATTTTAAGGTATGACGATATATAATATTACTAATGTGTTAACAGGACTTATTGAAGCAATAATGATGATAATGATATGCGAAGCCTTTTGCACTAAAAGAGAAAATTTATCGTCTTGGGCATATGGTGTAGGAGTAATAGCTTTAACAGCAATGATAAATATAAGCAACACCTTTTTCAACTTCGGTATGCTGAACGTTGTTGTAATGATTCTTTCATTTTTTGCAACTTCATTCTTATACAAAGCAAAGCTACCGACGAGAGCAATAATTTCGGTATTGAACTACTTGCTTATTATTATAGTTGAAATAATGATAATGTTCAGTATCACAATTATATATGATATTACTGTTTCGGACGCAGTAAATGTTCCTACATACAGATTACTTGGAACTATTGTGTCGAAGATGCTGTCATTGTTAATCGTAAATATGATGAGAATAAAATTCAGGAGAAAATCCTTATATATGAGTACATCATATTGGGTATTGTTTTTCTTAATGTTTTTGAGTTCTACAGCGACTGTATTTCTGATATTTAATCTTTCGTATGATATTGAAGGGGCATATATGTATGATCTTTCTATACTGTGTTCATTCGGGGTTTTATTCAGTACATTTTTTGCTCTGTTTCTCTATGAAAGATTGGCCAATCAAGCTGAGACAATTCGAAATCAAGAGCAATACGAACAACATTTGAAAACGCAATTAAAACATTTAGATGATATTTTAATTACTCAGAAACAAGTCAAGAAATTTAAACACGATTTTAACAACTTCCAGATAGGATTACAAGCATATCTGGATAACAATGACATAGCCGGAGCAACTAAATATTTAAAGGATTTAAGAGAAAAGACGAGTAATGGTAGTTGTGTTATTGAAACGGGTAATACGGCGCTTGATGCGATTTTAAGCACAAAAATTGCCATTGCTGAAAGCAAAGGCATAGATGTGAAAACAATAATTCAAATTCCCGAAGAAATTGCCGTTGAACCGATTGACTTGTGTATTATTTTCGGTAATGCGCTTGATAACGCAATAGAAGCATGTGACAGAACGGAATTATCTGATAAGGAAATCTCCATAACGATTATATGTAAGGATAAGGCAGTGCTTTGTAAGGTTGTTAATACCGCACCAAAACCTATAAATTCTGTGCTTGATACATCCAAAGTTGATAAGCAAAATCACGGTTTTGGGTTAGAAAATATAAAAACCGCACTTTCAAAATATAATGCCAATCCAACAATTGAAAAGACCGAGACGGAATTTACATTGAAATTTGTTATTTTCACCAAAGAATAATTAGGACGAAGGGAGTCTGAACGATAAAGTTCAGACTCTCTTCTTTTTCTGTGCAACTTTCGTTGATTAGATTGCATTTCACGAAGAACTAAATTTTTTCATCAAATTATATGTTATAATTACATCACAGAAAGGGGGTGCGATATGAAAAGTATATCCAGCAGTATTGCCAATACTTTATGGACTCAAGGTATAATTCAAAAAGAAGATATTGACACTTGCCGATATGGTTTAGATGTATTTATTTCTTCGGTACTAGAAATTGCAAGCATTTTGACAATAGCAACATTTGTAGAAAATTTCTTTGAGACGGTTTTGTTTTTTACAGCGTTTATACCATTGAGGGTTTATGCCGGTGGGTATCACGCAGATACAAAATTGAAATGCTATCTTATATCTCTTGGTGTTTATGGCATTTTCACTGTGATAATAAATGAACTTCCGTCGGGTGCATATTTACCAGTTACTTTAATTAGCACAATGCTTTCTATGATTATGGTTTTGATTGTTGCCCCTGTTATCCACAAAAATAAAACTGTAAATGAAATTGAAAGGAAACATTACCGAAAGTTTAGCATTTGGGTATGTTCAGTTGAAACGGTGCTAATTCTGTTATTAACAGCTATCTTTTCTCAAAGTTCATTTATCGTTTCATTAACGATAGGACAAGCTGCTGTAACATTTTCAATGATAGCAGCAGTAATTAAGGAAATTTTAGTTGATAATGAATAATAAGGTTTCTTCGGAATTTTAGAGGGGATGTGTTTGGAATGAGAAAGTTCAAAGAAACAGCAAAGAAATTCGTAATTAAGTATGGAGCGGCTGTTGCATCGTGTGCATTTGCCTTCGTTGCAATTTCCGCAAATACTTCCTGTGGACTTCCGTACTACGAGCCGGAAGAACCTGCCGGATTGACTAAGTACAAAAAGGCTCACAACTAACGTTTCGTTTAAATAGCGAAGGTTATTTTGTAGGTTTATGTAAACCTACAAAGGGACATATGTCCCTTGCAAAATTTGCACTTTTCCCTAAAAAAAGAGAAATCCCAATAATCAGATACAAGCCCTCAAAAAACATTGTTTCAGATTATCCAGGAATTTCTCCAACAGTAAGGATACACGTTCTTCGCATCTTTGTCAAGTATCTTTATAAGTTGGTTTAGGGAAAAAGAAAAGAACAGTACAAAACTATAAAGTCTAACAAAATGACTTGCTTAGGAAGGAGAAAATTTATGAAAAAATTATTAGCTTTTGTTATGTTGCTTTGTTTATCATTTGCATCTACCGTATCTGCTACGGAATACAACGCTTTAAAAACCGAAAGTTTATCAGTTGCTCAGTGCGAAGAGTTAAAAAAAGAAGGAATTTCTGAAAAAGAAATTTCTACAATGAAAAGACAGATTGAGATAAATAATTTCAGTTCTGTACAAATAGAAAATTATATAAGTTCTAAAATTAATGCAGCACGACTTCTCAAAGAGGAGGGCTATGAACCACAAAATTATTTAAAAACAACTAATGGGGATACTGTTACACCAATGGGTATTGTTCCACAGGTTAAACATGGTAGTCCATTGTCTGTAATAAACGGTAGAAGTTCTGATTCTACTGTCTCTGATGTCTCTGATGTTATAAATAGTAGAGACCAAACAGGAGTATATTATTTAGTAGAGTCAAAAGCTGGGTATGACCAAATGACCTCATATCTTACTCTCCCTGTAGTTCAAAACGTTGCCTCTATAGATAGACCTTTTCATATGTTTGGAGTATCATCAACAAATGGTTCTGCTAATATGTGGGGGGATATAGGATTGGTGTATTTCCCGAGCAGCGGAACTTGGAAAGGTTTTTATAATTTCAAGGAAGCCAACGAAAGTATACATAATGAAAATTATGAGTTTTCATTCTCAGGAGGAAGAAATCTCTACTTTCATTTGACTATAACAACATCGTCAGCTATATTAGATATAATAAATCCTTCATCTTGGAGTGTAATTAGAACGGTTAGATATGATTTTGCTACTAATTGTGTTCCATCCAATTTTTCTACTGTTAAAATTTCTAAACAAATAACACTTGCTCAACATTATGTAGGTTCATTAAATGTAAATACTGGAACTAGAATGACTGGAGGTCAATTTTCACAAACTCACTTATATTTGACAAACGAATATGATTATGCTTTTGCTCCT
Organism: Clostridia bacterium; assembly: GCA_045654685.1. GTDB lineage: Bacteria > Bacillota > Clostridia > UMGS1810 > UMGS1810 > RGIG1828. Next base: position 37,617 of record JAZONV010000088.1, read on the forward strand.
GCATATTGCAACAGAGCTATTCGACAAGGTCCAACTGAATCTGCATACAGAAAAGTTACATATACTCGTACTGCATGGACGAGTGATAATGTAAACATATCTTTTAATTGAGGTGAAGTATAGTGAATAAACTTAAATACATAAGTTTATTATTATGCCTGTACTTGTTATTTTGTGCTTTTGGTGTTTCGGCTGAAAATTATTTTTCAGCCGAAACAGTTCCTTTTGACGTGGTTGTCAACGGGGAAAACCTCAACAATAAAAAACTAGAATATCCTGTTTTTTTCATGGAGGAAATAATATATCTTCCTCTCACATATTTTAATTTAAATCTTGTAGGAATCAACATTGAAGTTGATAAAAATGTCGTAAAAATTGATAAAAGCAAAGATCTATCCCCTAAAGAATATGTTCCCTATCCTGAAGGGCAAATACTATTTTCCAACGTAAGTTTATGTCCGTTTGACATAATAGTTGAAAAAGAAAAATATAACAAAAAAGAAAATTATCCTATTCTGTTTTATAATGATATTATATATTTACCATTAACATGGGATATTATAGTAGATAGATTTGGATGGGAATATGTTTTTGATGATACAGGATTTAAGTTGTTCACTGACGGATATTTTTATACTTCAAATGGAGACTCATACATTACTGAAGATGAAGAAGGAAGAAAAAAATATCATTCTGTCGAAAATTTTACATATTATAAACAAGGCGAAACTATTGTATCTGTTTCAACTGCAACAAATCGACTTGGTCCCATTTCCTCCAATATGGTTATAAGAAGAAATGGTGAAGAAATAAAGGTTTCGGGATATACTGGTTATTATCAAAAAAACGGACCTTTGTTTACCGTAAAAAACGGATATGTTTTTAGTGTCCATTATAGTGCTCCGGATGAAAGAAAGCCTCGCTTGTGCAAGATAAGTATTGAAACTGGAGAAATAGAATATTTGGAATAAAACAAAAAGCAACACATCGCAATTTCGTGAAATATCTTTTCAAGATATTTTTCTCTGATTTTTGCCTTTTTGCTCTTGCCAAACCTCACCCTCGCAGTACCTTTGTACAGCTTCGGGCTACCGCGGTAATCGGGAACCATTCCCGATTACCGTTCGGTTTGACAATTCCGAATCATTTTTTCCTGCCCCCGAGTGATAGTAAAAATTGCTCGCAATTTTTACTATCACCATTCTCGGCTCGTTATTAAACAAAGCGATAAATTGGAGTTTAACTCACTGATTGATTTTCAATCAGTGAGAATGAAATGCACCTTATGGTGCATGAAATGAAACAATCGATTTTATGGCAACAGACAGACTGAGCGACTCACAGCGAAAAACCTACTGGTCAAATGACCATGGCTATGGTCTCGGAATCAGAGCACCAAAAGAAGACAGTATTTTCACAGATTTTGGTTGGGGCGGTGCTGCCGGAGCATATCTTGGAGTTGACAGAAAACATGGTCTTTCCATTTACTATGCACAGCATATGCTCTCTTCACCCAACGGGGAAATGCGAAACTGGATATATCATCACATAATGGCTGAATTGTTCGGAAGTGAAGAATTTGAAAATCTCATAAGAAACTGTGTGTTGTCCGGAAATTACAGATTTACTTTCTGATATGTCAAAACAGTTTGTGTTTTAAGATTGGTCAGATTTAAAGAAACACAGTCAACAGATTATATAATTATATTGTCAAGTTATATGATAATATGGTGGATAAGTTTAATAATTGTTGTACTTGACACTTACATATGATATATTGGTTTGTGAGTAAACGTTCACTTAGCCGTCGGACAATGCTCCGACGGCTGATGTTTTAGGAGGATAAAAATGATTTTTCCGATTCCCAAAGAGGAAGTATATGAAAACGGCATATACAAAATGAAAAACTATGATGATAACACGGACCTTTTGTATCTTTTTGAAAAGTATAAAAACTCAGATGCCGATCTTAAAATAAAAACAGATGTAACCTTTGGAAAAGAAGAATATAAACTTTTGATAAATGAGGATGGAATTCTTGTTACCGCATCGGGAGATGAGGGGGTTTTCAGAGCAATAACATCTTTGAAACAACTCATTGAAAGAGGAAAAGGAAAACTGAGATATTGTAAAGTGTCCGACAATCCCGATTTTGAAAACAGATGCTATCTTCTTGATGTAAGCTACGGCAGAATGCCCAAGGTTGAAATAATAAAAAGATATATAGATTATATTGCCGGACTTAAATATAACGAGTTTCAGTTGTTTTTTGAATCCCTTGTATATGATTATGAAGCCTATAAGGACTGTACAAAAGATTTTCAATGCTACACTCCCGAGGACATGAAAGAAATCAATGAATATTGCAAAAAGAGATTTATAAAATTGGTTCCCTATGTTGCAAGTTTCGGGCATTTGAGAGCGTGGCTCAATCTTGACAGATTCAAGCATCTGAGGGTGGGGGATGACGAAACAAACACAGCAACCATAAATCCTCTCCATCCTGAGTCATTGAATTTTCTCGACGGATTCTATTCTTCGCTTTTTGACCTTTGTGACTCATCCGATGTTGCAAATGTTGGCTTTGACGAAAGTATGGGTCTCGGCCTTTATCAGACAGAAGAAATCTGCAAAGAAAAAGGAAAAGAAAGAGTTTTCGTGGATTGGCTCAACAAGGTTGCCGATCATGTGAGAGAAAAATATTCAAGACGTTGTCAATACTTTACGGACATGATTCACGGTTTTGAAAACGAAGATTACGTTTTGGAAAATGTTCCCAAAGATGGCACTGCTGTTGTCTGGGGCTATGATCCTCTCGACGGCGTGGGCGTGGAAAAGCATTGTATGGCTTTGGAAAAACACGGAATTCCTTTCTATGTTTGTCCAAGTTCAAGCACTTGGTGCAGCGGCACGGGACGTGTGGACGTTTGTCAGTTCAATTTGCAGGTTTTTGCAGGAGTTGGCATCAAACACGGAGCCGTAGGGTATATGTATACCGACTGGGGATCGGGGGACGGTCACAACTCATTCCCCGTGTGGAATTTCTATCCTGCAGCCCTTGGAGGTCAATATGCGTGGAACTCATGGAAAGAGAAAAAGGGCAATGGAATCAAACTGGAATTAATCAGTGCCGCAAAAGAATATACCGACAAGGTAGTCTTTGAGGGCAAGCCCATATCGGAACTGATGTGCAGACTGGGGCAGTATTATCTCCTTGAACCTCAAAGAATACCATCTGCCACACTTTCCATGGTGACACTCAGAAGACCGCTTTCCTGGTATTCAAACGGTGCTATAGACTATGTTAAATATTTTGATGATTTCTATTCCGACAACCTGGAATTCTATATGACAAGAGCCATCAGATGCGTTGAAGAAACAGACTTTGACGAAAATTATAAAAGACAGATTCTCGTAAATGCAAATCAGGCGCTTATTGCCATTGAAATCGGAAGAATAAGACATCACAGAGGTTCAACACCCGAAAAGATTGACAAGCTCATAAAAATGATTGACGAAAATCTGAAAGAATATGAACTTTTGTGGGACAGAGAAAACTTCCCCCAAGGGAAAGAAAACTTTATGGTTCTTCTTCGCGAAAAAAGAACAGAACTTGTTTCTCTTAAAGAAAACGGATGCAAATTTGAAGACGAAGAAGCTCAAAAAACCCAAGGGAATGAAGAAGATGAAGCCTGGTGGCTTTGGTAAACTTTTTGGGTTGAAGGTTTTTGTTCGTGCAGAAGAATTTTTCTAAAAAAGGAGATTTGATTATGGAAACTTTAAAATTTGATTTATCAAAAAAAGGCGGAAAATTTAAGATTCTCAATGCTACAAACGGCGGACCATGGCACAAAAGACATACTACAGGCCAATACAGAAGCAATTTCGAAGAATACAAAGCAGCCCGAATTCCCTACTCGAGAAATCATGATTCAGCCATGCATCCGATATATGGAGGGCCTTACAGTCATGATATAACCTGTATTTTCCCAAATTTTGATGCCGATGTTAACGACCCGGCATCCTACGATTTTGCCTGTACGGATGAATCCATTCTGGTAACTTTGGACGCAGGAACAGAAACCTTTTTCAGACTTGGCCAAACAATTGAACATCAAATAAAAAAGCATGGAACACTTCCCCCTGCAGATTTTAATAAGTGGGCAGAAATCTGCGAGCATATCATCATGCACTATAACTACGGATGGGCAGATGGTTATGAACTCGGCATTGAATACTGGGAAATCTGGAACGAGCCTGACCTTGGCTGTGACAGCCCCAATAAACCCACATGGGGAGGCACGCCCGAAGAATTTTTTGAGTTTTTTGAAATCAGCGCCAAGCACCTGAAAAAGCGTTTTCCGAATTTGAAAATCGGTGGCCCTGCATTTTTGGGCTATATGGACTGGGGTGAAGCTTTTCTTTCTCATATGCAAAAGAATAATGTTCCCATGGATTTCTTCTCATGGCACGTATACCCCACAAAAGGGTCGCAGGAAATGACAGACAAGGCCTACAAAATAAAAAATCTTCTTGAAAAATATGGCTATGGCAAAATTGAAAGCATACTCAATGAGTGGAACTATGTCAGAGGTTGGAAAGATAAATTTCAATACAGTATTGATGCAATACGCGGACTCAAAGGTGCGGCATTTGTAATGTCATGTATCTGTGATGCCCAAAAATGTGATGCCATTGATATGCTCATGTATTATGACACAAGACCTTCAGTTTTTTGCGGTGTCTTTGACTTTTACAACTGCAAGCCTTTGAAGGGATATTATCCTCTCTATTGGTACGGAATGTTCTATGATATGGAATCGGAAATAAGATGTGAAGCAGAATCAGAAAACATATACACTCTTTGCGGAACAGACAAAGAGGGAAAAGTTTTGTGTGTTGTTGTTAACTACTCTGATGACGACGATGCAAAAGAGACGGAAGTAAAAGTGGATTTCGGAAAAAACGGCAGATATGAAATCTACAAAGTTGATTCTCAAAAGGATGGACAGCTCATCGAAACCACCGAAAATCTTGAGTTTACTTTAGAGAATCAGTCATTTATACTCATTAAAGAAATATAAGCGGACAAAAGAAACCCAAAAAACAGGGAATGAAAATTGCTGTTATCAAAAGGGACTGTAAATTAATTCGTGGAATTTCATCGGATTAATTTACAGTCCCTGTTTTTCTTGATGTGTAGGAAATTGCGTTGAATTTAGTTCGCGAGATGAGATGTCAACGATATTGTGCTCGCGACATGGGTGCAGGCACAGCCTGCTTTCTTGTTGGGGGTTTAAAAACAATGGGAGTTAAAATCAATTATAAAAATCCCATGTGAAAGTCACACATTATCCGACGATAGATTTGTACTATTTTTTGATAGATAAAACGTTGTAATTTTTATGCTGCAGAGTTATTATTTTTACAGGTCAATATTTTTTCGGAGCATCTTTCTGAATTCAGAAGGAGTACAACCTCTGATTTTGCGAAAAACCCGAGTGAAATATGATGCACTGTTGAACCCTGAAAAAGCAACAATATCTGTTATGGAAGCATCGGGATTTGCTGTCATAAGCTGCTCTGCATAACCTGTTTTCATTTTGCCGATAAGTTCGTTGGCACTACACCCAAGGTTGGATTTTAAAAGCCTTGCAAAATGGCTGTAGCTGATGTGCAATTCTTTTGCAATATCATATGGAGATATATCTTCGGTTATGTGCTTTTCGATATAGAGTTGTGCGTCTGTAATATATGAGTTTGCTTCGCTGCTCATATTTGTTTTCCCGATAAAGCATTTGCACAGAGCGGCATGAAGACGAAGAATTTCGGAACGAATGATCAGTTCCTTTTCAAACCCCGCACTTTGGTATATTGACATTATATCTTCTATGAGTTTGCTCAGAGTTTCCCACATGGGATCTGTAGGATTTATAATATAATTTTTTGTGCGGATTATATGACGGAAAGGCATTAGATATTTCATATTGTCAATGGAGAGCTCGAAGTTGTATATAACAGCAGGGCTGTATCCGCACACATATATTTTATACATCTCTCCGACAGAATGAGTTCCGTGAATTGTGCCCGGAGGAACAACGACAATACTGCCGGGTGAAAGGGTAATATCTTCAGAGTTGATTTTAAGACCGAATGAGCCTTCTTTTACCCACAAAATCTCAAAACTGTCGTGCCAGTGGTCTGGGTAAAAATATGAATTTTCGCTCTTATGCCATGCACAGGTATAATCATTTTGCTTTTTGAATCTGAGTGGTGCAGGAGTAAGATTTTTCATGCAACGTTCCTCCAATCCTTGTCAGCGGTAAATATTGATACAAGTATATCATAGAATCCCATAAAAGTAAAGGGACAGATATGTTTAATATTACCGAAATACTAAATATCACAATATATTACAAGTGTGATGTTTTGGTTGCAGGGGGCAGAGAGGCAGAAAGTATAATTGACCCTACGGATGATGCAGATATCTTCACCTTTTCAAAGAAAAAAGGGAAAGAGTATATGAAAAAATATATCAAACCATACACATCTCTTTGGAAAGCATCCTCTTTTGCAGGTAGTTAATATAATAAGGGTGGGATCAGATGAAGTACATATATTCACCATATATTATACAATGTGAACAAATTAAACATGAATTCGATAATGTATCACCTGTGCGAAAAGTTACGGACTATGAATTTGACTTTTGTCTGAATTGTAATTGCGAGATGTGGATAGATGGCAGGAAATATAAAATAAAAAAAGGAGATTTTGTGACCCGTTGTCCCGGGCAGAAAGTATCTTTTAGTGGAAAATATGAATGTTATATGTTGACATTGAATTTTTCTGAGCATTGTAAGGATGGGGACTGTTTCGGGAATTCTTTCAGAAAAACACAACTGAATTTTTCGCCTGACATACAGAGCGTACTTCCGACTGTTTTTTGTCCGATTCACTATGAAGATTATTTGCGGATATTTCAAGACCTTGTTTTTTCAAAAGAATCCCACATAAATGAAAATCAGAGGGCGATTTTCCATATCAATGAATTGTTGCATCTTGTCATATCCGATGCATATTCATATAATTGTCCGACAAACGGTGTTTTGCCGACTCCGGCAGATGAAGTGTATCAGCACATAAGAGAGCACTACAGAGAGGAAATCAAACTTGATGATCTGGCAGACATAGTGCATCTCAGCAAACACTATCTTGTTCGTTTGTTCAGAGAAAATTTTAACACTTCACCCATAAATATGATAATAAAATTGCGTATGGAATACGCTCAAAAATTATTGGCAGAAACCAATTTGTCCATTAAAGAGATTGCCGCATCCTGCGGATATAAAGACCCGTCTTTTTTTAATCGGTATTTCAAAAAGAACTTTACCATGACACCGGATGCCTACAGACAAGCATCAATAAATAATGGAGATGAGTCCAATGGCTAAACATATATATTCACCATATATTATACAATGCGGTCATTTCAAACATGAATTTGCATCTGCAACGGTGGCAAGAAAAGTTGCATATTACGAATTTGAGTTTTGTCTGGATTGCGATTGTAAAATGTGGGTTGACGGCAAAGAGTATAAACTTGACAAAGGATGTCTTGTTACACGGCGTCCAGGTCAAATGGTATATTATAAAGGCAACTGTGATTGTTATATGCTGACAGTTGATTTCCATCAGAGCACCCAAAACGTAAAGTATTCGGAGGATGAAGGGGATTTTCAATCCATATTTTCGTTTGACATATGGAATAGGATTCCGCTTGTGTTTAAGCCGTCTCATCACAAAGTTTATGAACGTATATTTTGGGATCTTGTTTCCGCAAAAAAATCGGATATAAATGACAATCCGGCATCACTTTTGCGTATCAAGGAACTGTTGCATCTGGCGGTAGCTGATGTACATTCACACAAATGTCCTTCGGAAAAGGATACGGAATATTTTGTTTTCCGGGTGTATGATTATATACAAGAACATTTCAGAGAAGAAATAAAACTTGAAGACCTTGTGGATATTGCTCGTATCAGCAAGCACTATCTGATACGGCTGTTCAAGAGGAATTTCAGTAAATCTCCAATTGAATTGATAATATCATTACGCATGGATTATGCCCGAAAATTGCTCGTTGAAACAGACATGTCAATTAAAGAGGTTGCCGCATCTTGCGGATATAAAGACCCATGCTTTTTCAACAGGTATTTCAAAAAATTTTTTTCCATAGCGCCTTCTGCATACAGGAGGATTTGGAAAAGAACGGGAATGTCAGATAATGTGCATATCTGATTTTTCCGGGGATATTAAACATCATTACTAAAAGTAAAATTGTTTCCGGGTAGTTATGATTTTTCATAATCCGAAAAAATAAGCAAAAAACAGTAAAAATAGTATAATTATACCACTTGTATAATTATATGGATATATGATATCATTACATTATCGTATTATGATGTATATATTGGCAGTGTTAATACATAAACAGGAGGAAGAAAAATGAAAAAAGTACTTTGTATGCTCATGACATTTGTTATGGTGATATGTACGTGCGCCTATGCTGCAGACATTTCAATCAAAGACGCAGGCAAAAACATCATAACAGTCAAGGGAGAAGCACCGGTGGGTGCAACAGTTACCATTGCGGTGCTGAACCCCGGATATGATGTGTCTGATGTTGCCGTATCGGGAGAAAGAGCTTTGCAATATTACGGCAAAGTTGCATCAGGCACCAACGAATTTGAACTTGACGTGAAAATGGAAGACCCATACCTGTTCGGAGGCGGTGAATACACATTCATAATTTCTGATAAGTCATCCACCTCTACAGACAGTTTCGGATTCTATTTCTTTGAGAAAAAGATTGCAGAAATTCAAACTCTCAACGAAAGCGGTTCTGACGGAAGAGCAAAAGAACTTTTTAAAGTTTACAGTCTTGATAAGCACGAGCTTGTGCCGGTGGTGAAAGAAGAAACCGTCGAAAAAATTCTTGCTCTTGAAGATGAATATGAAATAGATGTAGACAAGATGTATGGAATACTGGTTGAAACACTTTGTATCGGGGCATACAGGGACGGTGTTTCAAAACTTTTGAAAAACGGATTTCTCACCTATACAGACATTGTGGGAATAGACTCCGAATCCACATATGAAGATTATCTTTCAAACATAAACGAAACAGGTGTCAATGCCGTAAATGATGATGTTTTGGGAAATGAATATAAAACCTCAAGTGAAATCAGAGAAACATTTTCAAAATCTGTTCTTTTGAACCTCATAACCAATTCACCCAAAATGGGATATGGTCATGTTTCGGGAATTCTCGAAAAATATGAAGAAGAACTTTCTTTGTTTGGGTTTGATACAGAAAAGTTAGATGATGTTAAAAACAAGGTTTATGTCTACAAAAAACTTGTTGCATCAGATGCCAAAACTTTGGATGAACTTACCGATACTTTTGAAAAAGCCATAAAAAATGCTGACGAATCAAAAGAGACAACCTCCGGCGGCGGAGGCGGTGGTGGAGGCGGAGTGTCCGCTCCTTCCGTTTCAGCACCGGCAGACGGAGCAGAAAAACCTGTTTCAACTGAGCAAAACACTTCCGGCGGATATGTTGAAAACACATCTGTTCCCTTTGAAGATATGAATGATGCATCATGGGCAACAGACTCTGTTGCATATCTTTACAGACGCGGAATCATATCGGGAAAATCAAGCCGGACCTTTGACCCATCAGGTCTTGTTACAAGAGAAGAATTTGCAAAAATGGCAGTTCTTGCATTTGTAGGCTCTGCAAGCGGCTCTGTTTCATCCTTTGAAGATGTTTCAGGCTGGTCAGCGCCATATGTGGCAATGGCGGCATCAAAGGGAATTGTAACCGGAATTTCCGAAAAAGAGTTTAACCCAAAAGGTAATGTTACCCGTGAACAAGCTGCAACAATAATTGCAAGAGCAATGGAAACTGCAGGATTTGTATTCGAAAATACCGGAGTAAAATTTGACGATGACGATTCAATAAGTGACTGGGCGAAAGAAAAAATTGCCCTTCTTGCCTCCGAAGAAATAATTTCCGGCAGAGGAGACGGTATGTTCCGTCCCTTGGATAATATGACAAGAGCAGAGGCGGCAAAACTCATATTTGAAGCAATGATGAGAACAGGAGGAACAAACTGATGACGAAAAAACTCATAGCGTTGGTTTTGAGTGTTTTTGTGGCTTTTTCATCTTGTGCAATGACAGTATTTGGTGAAGAAGCTTCAGATACTCAAACCACAGTTTCTGCAGATGTTGAATTTGCAAAAGCCTTAGGGATTTTCGCAGATGATGTTGTCCCTGAAGAAACAGTAAAGAGAATAGATCTTGCAAAATGTATTCTGAACATAATTTTAAAAGGAACAGAACTTTCAACAGAAGACGGAAGCCTTCTTTTTGATGATGTAGAATATGATGATTCAGGATATGCAGATGCCATTTCAAAGGCCGGCATAATGGGCGGAGTCGGCAACAGACAGTTTGCTCCCGGCGATAGTGTTACATATTCTCAGGTTTTGAAAGTTTTTGTATCCTTCCTTGGCTATGATGTGAAAGCACAGGGGCTTGGCGGATATCCGTCAGGATATATGGCAGTTGCAACACAGCTTGGCATAACTGACAAATATGCCCCCTACGGTGACAGCTTTGTAACATGGGAAAGTTTGGCTTCAATGTTTAAACGTTCTCTGGGAGTTCCGCTTTTCCAGGTAGTGTCCTACAAGGATTCCACATTTATCTACAATCCCAATCTTGAAAAAGACTATTTGAGAGAATATTTCGGAATACAAAGATATTCCGATGTCATAAACGGAGTGTACGGAACCAATGTTATCGGATATGCAGATGTTGAGTATGATGAAATTCTTCTCGGAACAACAGTTTTCAGATTCAACACAGATGTGTTTGATTTGTCTGAAAAACTCGGATACAAAATAGAAGCATATTATGCTGATAACGGCGACCATAATGAAATTTTATATTATGATGAATATGACAATGGTGTAATTTCCCTGGACGGCAGAGAAGTTGAAGGATTCGAAGGCGGAATCCTCTACTACAACGGCAAAAAGGAAAAGAAATTAAAAATCAATACCGAAACCAACATCATATATAATGGTAAAAACTGTTCCACCTATGATGAGGACATATTCAGCGTATGGAATCTTTCTTCAATGGACGGTTCATTAAAGGCAATTGACAACAATTCCGACGGAACATATGATTTTATTATTCTCGATGCCTACGAATCCTATGTTGTGGGTTCAATAATCGGTGATACAATCGTCCCGAAATACAGAACAGGTTCATATGTTGACATTTCTTCATATGTTGAGGGTGAAAACCTTCTTTTCTACAACCTTAAAGGCAAACCAATCAGTATTGAAAAGGTTGTCAAAGGATGCATCATAAGCGTAAGTCACGACATTGACGGAAATGTGTCCAAAATTATTGTAACAACAGACTCCTACACGGGAGAGATAGACGAAATTGAAGTTGAAAACGGAAGATATTATTTGACAGTTGACGGAACAAGATATACACCATCCGAAGTTTTGAAACTCAATCCCCAGATTAAAACTTTGAGAGCAGGACAGAAAGTCACCATGATGTTCAACAAGGGCGGTCTTCTTTCCGATGTTGATGCTCTCGCTTTCCAGATTATTGAAACCGCATATCTTTATGCGGCGAAAAAAGGAAAAGGTCTTGATGCTCAAAACAGCGCAACCATCAGAGCGTTCTCCTCGGGCGGATTTTTCCAGAACTATGATCTTGCAGAGCATGTTGAAGTTGTATGGGGCTCGGAAACAGATGTTAAAAAACCTCATGAAGTTCTTGCAATTTTAGGAAAAACAAATGAGACCGACGTTACAAGACAGGTTATTAATTTCAAGAAAAACGATGAAGGAAAAATAAACTGGATAAACATTGCAAGTGACAATGAAAGAAACATAGACGGTCTCTACAGATACGACCTTGATGCCATGGGAATGACAGGTTCAAAAAATTATCTCGGAAACGGATTTGAAGGCAAACTTTTAGTTAGCGGAACTTCTGTTTTCTCTGTTCCCACAGAAGCCAACAGATACGATGAAGATGTATACTTTGTCGGAAGTCTTACAAACAACAAAAACTTTACTTTGAGTGAAGCCTATGGTGATGAAAAAAATGGCAACGTTGCTCATTCCATCGTAATTTTGAATGACAAATCCGGAACATTTAAAAATTCGCCCGGATATATGATTGTTGAGTCAGTTACAAATGCCGTAGATTATGACAGCACACCTTCTGTTAAGATTACAGGCTACATTGCAGGTGCTCAAAAAGAGTATTTCGGTGACGAAAATGTTCTTAAAAGCGTGACAGGTTCCAATCCCGAAAAAGGCGACCTTATAAAATTCACACTTGACAGAGAAGGACGCATATCCGAACTTTCTGAATTTGTTTTTGACTCTTCCGAAAGATTTTCAGGAGACATTGCAAAGATGATTCCCACAAAAAAGACAAACCCAAGTCACACCTCTTTTAATGTAACAGAAAGATATGTGTTTGGAAAAATCATCAGGTCAAATGATGAAAGTTTTGTTCTCGAAGTGAACAATGGCACCACAATCACAAATGAGTCATATTTGAAAGCTGCATCCTACAGATATTACACCTATGAAGACATCGGCTCAAAAGGCGGTCTTTTGCAAAAGGCAAAAAATGAAGCAGTATATGCTTTCCCCGAAGGTTCACCAAAAGCAAATTATGCAGTAGTATTTGTTAACTATGGTGTTCCCACCGATATAATAGTGTACAGATAAGGAGGTTAAGATATATGAAAAAAATTATAAGTATAATTCTTGCATCGCTTCTTCTTTTTTCAAGTGCAAGTGCGGCAGTACGCCCCATAAAATTTTATGATTTGGTTTCAAATGAAAATCTTATCTTCCCTGAAAAAGTAATTCCTGTTCTGACAGACGGTAACATTGTTATTGAAGCAGAAGACATGGACTATAAAGACCAGGCAAAAGTTGTTCCCAATGAAAAAGCATCCGGCGGATACGGAATCACTTGTCAGAATGCAACTTTTACAAGTGATGTGGCATTGGTTGATAATGTTACAATGGGATTCAAAGTGGAAATTCCTGTGTGGGAAATCGGAACATATCATTTGTGGCTTCGTATTTATACCCCCAATTCAAGTTCCACATCCTTTTTTGAATCCTACACAGGCTCATCAGCATATAAAGCAAGATGGCTTACCGTAAAACCTGATTTTTATTGGGTAAAAATCGGAGCGATAAATATGTCTGACGGTATTTTTGAATATAATATAAAATACAGAGACGTTGGCTTTACTCTTGATAAATTCATCATAACAAACGATAAAAATTTTAATCCTGTCGGAAAAGATGATTTGCCCGACTCAATGCTTGGCATTGAGAAAGAGCCGATAGCTCCGCCTCCACCGTTTACACCTCCTGCAGGTGTTCACCCCAGAGTAATGGTTCAGGAAAAGGATCTTCCCCAAATCAAGGAAAATGTGAAGAGCGCTCTCCTTGCTCCCATGTATTCCCAGGTTAAGCAAAGAGCCTTCCTTGAAATGGATTGCCATATGCCCAACAAAGGAATTGCAAATAACGTGTCTTTGGCACATGTTTTCAATATCCAATGCAGAGCCTTCATATATCTTATGGGTGAAGCGGACAAAGCCCATGCAAGACAAACAGTTCAGTATATGAGAGATATGTATGACACTCTCATTTGGGACAGAACTGTCGGCGATATCACCCGTCAGATGGGTACAGTTCTTGCAGTAAGCGGATGTGTATATGACTGGTGTTTTGATGTTTTAACAGACGAAGATAAAGATTATTTCATCAAAAGAATGAAACGTCTTGCATCAATGATGGAAATCGGCTATCCTGCATCTATGCATGAAACCTTTGCAGGACACGGTGGTGAAGGTGAACTTTTCTACTTCCAGTCCACAGCCGGAATTGCTATCTATGATGAAGACCCCCAGATGTATAATGCTGCTGCAGGTGTTCTCTATGAGCACATGTTCCGGACAAGAGAATATTTCAACCATTCAGGTCATCACCCTGCAGGTACTGCATACGGTCCTGTCAGAGCCACATGGGAAATCATCGGTCAGCTTGTGTTTGAAAGACTTGGTGACCCCAATGTAATGGGAAATGAAACAGACAAAATTCCTTACAGTTTCATAAACTTCAGACAGCCAAACGGTCTTTTCATAGAAGATGGTGACACATGGATTGCCGTAAATCCCACCACAGGGCCCACATATTCAGCAAACGACCTTCCTATGATGGTATATTCAATGCACTTTGGCAACCCCTATGTAAATGGTGAAGCAGTAAAACAGCTTTCTCTCAGAAACTATTCTGCAGGCTCATCACTTTATGATAATGGTGTTCTTGCCCTTCTCTTTGTAGACCCCAATGTTGGCTACACCTATCCCGATGATTACGGCAAGGAAATGCCCCTCACTCACTTCACAGAATACCCAATCACCACAATGACATCAAGAACTTCATGGAGATCAGGTATTGACGGTGAAACTGCAGTTGTGTTTGTAAACGGTCAGGAAAAACTTGTTGGTGACCATGACCATGAGCACTCCGATATCGGCGGATTCTCCATCTACTATAAAGGTCTTCTCACATCAGGTGGCGGAACCTATGCAGGTGAAAACGGCGGATGGGGTATAAAACACTACTACAACTACTACAGAAGAACGGTTTCCAAAAACTGTCTCACAATATATGATCCCGATGAAACATTCGGAATTACGGGATATCCCATAAAGTATGACCTTGCAAATGACGGCGGTCAGAGATTTGAAGAAAACACAGACACTTTGCCTGAATTCCTTGAACACGCAGACCATGCAAAAACTGTCGGAACCTATGCAGGCCCCAACAGACAAACTCCGGAGTTTTCATATCTCAAAACCGACCTTACAGATGCATATTCCGATAAAATCACAGGCTACACCCGTTCAACTGTCAGCCTGAACCTTTTCAACACAGATTATCCTCTTGTATTCATTTGCTATGATAACGTGTCATCTGCAAAATCCACATTCAAAAAGACATGGAATCTTCAGTCAATTGAAACAGAGCCTGTAACAGTTAACAACGTGACAACAATCACAAGAAACAGTTATGGCTACACAGGAAAACTTGTTGTAAACACTCTCATTCCCGAAGGTCAGAACGCAGTATTTGAAAATGTGGGCGGTGACGGAAAAGAAAGTTTGTCAGGCGGTGCAAATCATCCCAACCCCGACAAAGCAGGAGCAGACCACGAACAGGGCAAATGGAGACTTGAACTTTCACCAAGAAAGAACTCAAAGGATGACATTTTCTTAAATGCAATGTTTGTAACAGACAGAACGAAAAATCTTCCCGACCTTCCAATGACAAAGATTGAAACACTCGATTTTGTGGGAGTGTCTGTTATGGACAGACTTGTTCTTTTCTCAAAGAAAAGAGATGCAGTTTCCACCTCTTTCAACATAACAGTTCCAACTTCCGAATATAGCGAAATCTGCACTCTCATAACAGATGTAGCCCCCGGAAAATGGCAGGTTACAGGTGCAAACGGCTCATTTGTAACAGAAGTTAAGGCGGAAGAAAAAGCTCTCTATGCCCGACTCAAAGCAGGGGACTATTCTTTCACAAAAGTGGATGATTCCACAGAAGCTGTAAAAATTGACTACCCCAGAGACGAAAGAGTACTTCGTACAGGTGATGTTTTGGTATATGACCAGACAGGCAAACGTTTTGCCTACACTCATCAGCCAACAGTTTTGAAAGATGGTCAGCCATATCTTTCCGAAGATGATTTCAGACAATATGGCGTTGATGTTGCAGTAAGCGGAAATCAGATTATCCTCACAAGAGCTAATCACCGCACAACCATGACAATGGGTGATACATATGCGGTATCAAATGATGTCGGCATAAATCTCACATCTGCACCTTTCGTAGGGGAAAACGGTCAGGTATATATCAATCCTCTTGACCACAAGAAAATTCTTAATGCAAATATGTATTTTGATTCATATTCAAGAATTCTGAGAACCTTGAAACTGGCTGAAAAAGGCAGCTCCGAGATGTTAAACGGCGTTGTTGATACAAACAAAGTAGTTGAGCCAATTTACTATGAAGCATCAGGCACAGACGGAAATGACGTTTCAGGAGCCTTTGACTATAACTACAAAACAAGATGGTCATCAGAAGGTGTATCTGAATATATCATCATTGACTATGGTACAAAGATAGATTTTGACAAGCTTATGATTGCATTCCTTGAAGGTGATCTCAGAAGAGAAAAATTTGAAATCTTAGTATCCGATGACGGAATTGAATTCAAAGAAGTGTTCAAAGGTGAGTCAAGCGGTGCTACTGCCGAGCTTGAGCCTTTCCTTGTTAACGCATCGGGAAGATATGTCAAAGTATACTGCCACGGAAACAATCTTAATAAATGGAACTCAATACTTGAAATTGTAGCACTTGAAAAATAAAAAGAGTTCTGTCATCTGTTATAAGAAAATATCGGAAGGGGAGAACACCTTCCCTTCCGAAGCCCTAAAAAACGAAAAGGGAGATATGTATGAAAACAATACTTAAAGTATCAATCCTAACATTATTAATGATGTTACTCATCTGTCCCGCTTCCCTTGCATCCTCGCCTGTCACATTGGAAACTGCAGTATCCTATGCACCCGAAGGCTATGCAGCCATGGTCTATGCAAGCGATGAAACCGGGACGGCAACAAGCTATGTCTACACAGTAAACGGTGTAGATTCTGAACAAACTGAAGAAACTTCCTTCAAGGCATCCGTAGTATTTGGCATAAACGAAATTTATGTCACCGCCTACGATGCTGACGGCGATGTGATTGGTGTTTCTGACACCATAGAAATTATCGGTAATGAATATGCTTCTATTCAGACACACAAACTTTTTGATGTTGATGTTGTATCCCCCACATTCAGAACCAATCAGGGAACCCAGGGTGATGTCAGCACCGTTGTATCTGAAGCATTCGACCTTTCGGGAAGCTCTGATCCCGAAAACGCATCTCACGGAAAGGTAATTCATCTTAAGTCCGAGAACCCCGTTAATGTGGGCGGTGCGAGAAATGCCGACATTAGCTACTATAACGAACGTAAAACTTTTGACGCAGTGTATAAAAGCGGAAAAAATACAATGATGTATGATATGGATATTATGCCCATCAGCGTTGATAAGGACAGTAAGATTCTGACTGTTCGTTATAATAATGATAGCGCCAGCACATATCCTTTCATCTTCAAGACCGACGGAACCGTTCAGGTTGCAACATCAGTTGACTCTACTTATGTTTCAGACACTATTGTTCCCGTGTTTGATGCACCACTTGAAAAATGGATTAACATGCAGATTATAATGGATGGTGTGTGCGAGCAGATAATTCTCATTGCAGACGGTGTTGTATATTCTTCCTTCGGGTTTGACACAGCATCAAAAGAAAATCTTAAATTGAATCTTGAAAAGACCTGTCAGATGTCCTACATAATGTTTGCCGTTGAAGCAGGCGGTATGGGTGGAGAAGGAAAATGCAACGAATTCTATGTTGATAACTTCGCCTACAAATCAACCAATCACCTCATCAGATATGAATTTCACTCATCTGCACAAAAAGGTGATGACTCATATGAACTAAACGCTTTCCCACTTGATGGTGCAAGTGTTGTCATCGAATTTTCACAGGATATGGAAGAAATTCTGAAAGAAGATGTTATCTTCAAGGTTAATGGTGAGGAAAAAGATTTTGACTTTTCCTTTGATGAGGGAATGGATGTTATAATCATCACACCCATCGGTGAATTTTTGGGAAGAGAAAACTGTATAGTTTCATTCCCCAAGGCAAGAACCGCTCTTGGAGCAATGGCATCAGGCGATGATTTTGTTGAATTCACCGTTGATTTTCCGCCTTGTGCAATCACAAAATGTGAAACAGATTCTGTTGTACCCGGTGAATATGCAACCTTTGATGTTGAAGTGAGAAATCTTCTCTCTGATGATAAGGACGGAATCATCATTGTGGGTCTGTACAAAGACGGCGGTCTTAAGAGAGTCGGCACAACACCTGCATACTGCAACGGTGAGGATGAAAAGTCCGGTCAGGTGTCTGTAATGATTCCCGAAGACTACAATGAAGAAGATTATGACATGATTGCATATTATGTCTATCAGAATTCTCTCTACATTATAGATTTCATAGAAGTTGAAGCGTAAAAGAAATATTATTGACAATGGAAATATTCTATAAACACATAGAATATTTCCATTGTTTTTTTGGCTCTTTGTCAATAGTTGGGGTCAAAATTGAATAATGGAATTTTGATGGCGGTTGCAGCTATTTATGCAGCCGCCTTTCCTATGCCTGATTTTTCTTGAGCTCTATTTGTTGGACACCCCAACATTTATTATAGAGCCTTTACAATTCAAAGTGGAATTTGTACATTGACGGACATCTTTATTTATGGTACATTATAATGTATAATAGAATGTAATGTCCGTGTGATATGCCATATCACACAAAGAATAGGACAACAACATTAGGCATACACAGGAAAGGAAGGATAATATGAGAAAAATTTTATCTTTGGTTTTGGTACTCATTTTTACTCTCTCTGTAACCGCTTTTGGAGCAGATGTTGAGATTAAAGATGCAGGAAGGGACATCGTAACTGTCAGAGGCAGTATAGGAGAAGAAGGGTTGGTTTCAGTAATGATAATAAACCCCGGCTTCTATGCAGAAGACGTCTTACCTCAAAGTAAACAGGCAGTTCAGTTCTACGGAACTGCAAATGAGGGCGCTGACGGTTTTGAAATCGATGTGAGGATGACAGACCCTCACGGATATGAAGGAGGAGAATATACAGTTGTATATTCCAATGGTTCTATCACCAAGACTGAATCCTTTGTGTTCTATTTCTACGGAAAAAAACTTGACACAATTCAGACCCTTAATGAAGAAGGCATTGACGGACAGGCGCAAGACGCATACAGAGTGTACAGCCTTGACAGCACAGAACTCTATGGTGCAGTTTCTGTATCAAGTCTCGAACGTGTACTTTCTTCAATGGGCGAATTTGAAGAAAATGTTGATGGTATGTATGCCGCTCTTTTAGATGCACTTCATATTGCAGCATATTCAGAAGGTGCTGATTTACTCATTGAAGACGGCAGACTTGCCTATGTTGATGTTGTTGGCATAGATGAAGAAGCTACATATTCGGATTATCTTACAAAAATTTCAGAAACCGGTGTGGGCAAAGTGCATGATGCAGTTCTCGGCGGTGAATATGAAAAAGACGAAGACATAACAAAAGCTTTTTCCGAAGCTGTTGTGCTTAACTATATAACATATCCCAAGTCTCTCGGATTTGGTCATGTTTCGGAAGTTTTTGAAAAATATGCAGAACTTCTTCTTGAAAACGAAATTGATACAGAACTTATGGATGATGTTGACAACAAGAACTATGTGTATAAAAAATTTGCCACATCAAGCGACAAGAGTTTTTCAGAACTTAAGAAAACATATGAAAAAGCTCTGAAAGCAGCTGATAATCAGTATGAATCCTCCGGCGGTGGCGGAGGCGGCGGTGGCGGAAGCTCCTCCGGCACAGTTTCAATTCCTTCAGACGGCCCCGGTCTCCCTGTAGTATCAGGTCAGGAAAACGGAAGCGGATATCTGGAAAATCCCGAAGTTCCCTTTGAAGATATGGAAAATGCTTCATGGGCACAGGAA
Source organism: Clostridia bacterium (assembly GCA_045654685.1). Lineage (GTDB taxonomy): Bacteria > Bacillota > Clostridia > UMGS1810 > UMGS1810 > RGIG1828. The sequence continues at coordinate 57,475 of JAZONV010000088.1, forward strand.
TCCGTTGCCGCATTGTATAAAAGAAACATAATTTCCGGAAGATCGGAAAAAGTGTTTGACCCATCAGGCTTGGTTACAAGAGAAGAATTTGCAAAAATGGCGGTTCTTGCTTTTGCAGGAAAAGCAATTGGTGCACAAAACCCCTTCTCTGATGTGTCAGGATGGTCAGTTCCATATGTGGCAACTGCATTTTCAGAAGGAATCATTCAGGGTATAAGCGAAACAAGCTTTAACCCCCTTGGAAATATAACCCGTGAGCAGGCGGCAACCATAATTGCAAGAGCAATGATCAATGCCGGCTACACTTTCCAAAATGAACCCTCCGAGTTTGACGATGATGACTCCATAAGCCCCTGGGCAAAAGACAGCATCGGAGCTCTGGCAGGAGATGAGATAATTAATGGTAGAGATGAAGGCCTTTTCTGCCCCGGAGAAAACATGACCCGTGCAGAAGCGGCAAAACTTATCTACACAGCAATGGCAATTGTAGGGAGGGATTAATTAGTGAATAAAAGAATAATATCTGTAATTCTGACTCTTGCATTTGTTATATCGGGATTTGCATGCACTTCTTTTGCACAAGATGAAGTTGATGCTCCCGTAATTTCAAAAGATTTTGAATTTGCAAAAGCAGTCGGAATATTTGGAGACGAATACGTTCCCAACGAAGCAGTTTCAAGAATTGGACTTGCAAAATGTTTTTCAAATATCATCTTAAAAGGCGTTGAGCCTGCATTGGATAGCGGAAGTGTGCTTTTTGATGATGTTGACTATGCTGATGCCGGCTATGCAGATGCAATGGCAGGTGCCGGAATAATGACCGGCGTGGGCCCAAGAACATTTTTACCCAACGGAAATGTTACATATATGCAGCTTCTCAAAGTTTTTGTATCTTTCCTTGGCTACGATGTTAAAGCTCAGGGACTTGGCGGATATCCTTCAGGATATATGGCAGTTGCAACAGAGCTGGGACTTACAGACAAAAACTCACCATATTTGGATAGCTACATAACATATGAAACTCTTGCAACAATGTTTAAGGTTGCTCTCAGAGTGCCCCTTTTCCAGATTCTCTATTATGAAGACAGCACCTTCATATACAGAGAAAATGAAAAAACCGACTACCTCAGAGAATATCTTGACGTACACAGATATTCACAGGTGGTAAATGCCGTATATAACACAAATATAATAAACGGCAAAGAAATCGAACATGATGAAATAATTCTCGGAAACACAACTTTCAGATTTGATGCAAAAACATCCGACCTTTATGAAAAACTCGGATACAAACTCGAAGTTTTCTACAAGAAAAACGGCATGGATGCACAGATTATCTATTATGATGAATATGATAATAACGTAATCACATTGGACGGAAAAGATGTGGAAGGCTATGAAGACGGAAACATTCTTTATTCTGTGGACAACAAAGAAAAAAGAATTAAAATCTCCACAGATACAAACGTTCTCTACAACGGCAACCTTTGTGCCGAATATGACGAAACAATTTTCAATCAATGGTATCTCACCAATAAAGACGGTTCCCTTAAAGCAATCGACAACAACGGTGACAAAAAGTACGATTTCGTAATTGTTGATGCATATGAGTCCTATGTTGTAGATACAATTACCGCTGAAGCAATCATTCCAATGTACAGAAGCTCTGTTGTTATAGACATTAGTGCCTATGTTCAGGGTGAAGCTGTTCTTTTCAGAAACGTTAAGGGAAAACCCGTAAGCATTGACAGCGTTGTACAGGGAAGTGTCATAAGCGTATCCAAAAACCTTGACGGTGTTGTAACAAACATTGTCGTTACAGCCGACACCTACACAGGTGAAGTTGAGGAAATAGAGATTGAAGACGGAAAGTATTATATAACCGTTAGCGGAACAAGATATAATCCTTCAGCTTGTCTTTCCTACAATCCCCAGGTTTCAAGACTTCGTCCGGGCAACAAGGTTACAATGATGTTCAACAAAGGCGGACTTTTATCCGACATTGAAATGATGAAATATCAGCAGATTGATACTGCATATCTTATGGATGCAAAAACCGCAAAAGGTCTTGAAGCGGGAAATTCCGTAAGCATAAGATTTTTCTCATCAGGCGGATTTTTCGGAACATTTGACCTTGCTGAAAAAGTTGAAGTTCTCTATGGAGAAGAAACATACTATTTAAAACCCATAGAAGTTCTTGATAAATTTGGTTATGAAGGAAACAAAGCAGACGGAAACATCAAAAGACAACCATTTATGTACAAGAAAAACAAAGACGGCAAGATCAATTGGGTGAATATCGCCAAAGAAGGTTCAGATCCTGTGAACGGTTTGTATAAATATAAACTTACAGACATTGGTCTTTCTGAAAGCCCCAAATTCTATGGATCAACTTTTGAAGGAAAACTTCTTTTGAACGGTACTGCAATATTCTGCGTACCCAATGAAGAAAACAGAGACGACGATTCGTTCTATAATGTTAAGACAAGTCTTGAAAACAACAACGCCGGATATAATGGCATCCAGATCTATGGTTCAAAGAAAGAAAGCCGTATTGCAACTGCCATTGTCATAACATCTGAAACCCAGGGTGCAAACCTTTCTTCATCGGTTATGATTGTTGATAGTGTAACAGATGCTCTTGACCCCAATGGCATTCCTGCCGTTAAGGTAAAAGGCTATGTTGGCGGAGCAGTAAAAGAATATTATGGTACACGTGCTTCTCTTACGGATGAAAACGGAATTTCACCTGCCCAGGGAGATGTGGTTTCCATAAAAGTCGGAAGAGAGGATAAAATCGTAGAATACACTATTCTCTTTGATCAGGACATAAAAGACCTGACCGGAACTGCAAATCCGACAGTATCAAGAATGGACGAAAGATACAGATATCTTTACGGAAGACTTGACTGGTCCGATGAAGAAAGTTTCCTTGTTGAAATTGATGACGGTTCGGGCAATCTCACAAAAGACGTATACCTCAAGTCCACATCATACAGATACTACGTATGTGAAGACCTTGGAACAAGAGGAGTCAAGGTGAGAACTGCAAAAGCAGCAGAAGTTTTTGCATATCCTGCTGGATATGAGAAAGCAAACAATATATTCATGTGGACAAATTACGGTACACCACAGATTATTGTAGTTTATAAATAAGGAGGTTGAGATAATGAAAAGAATAATTTGTATTGTCCTTGCATTTTTAATGCTTTCCACAAGTGCATTTGCGGCAAAAAGACCAATTGACTATTTTGGAGTTGTAGCAAATGATAATCTCACCTTCCCCGAAAAAGTAATACCCACTTTGGTGAATGGTAACATTGTTGTTGAAGCAGAAAATATGGACTATTCCAAAGATGCTAAAATAATTGCAGACGGTGATGCATCGGAAGGCTATGCCATCACTTGTGCCGCTGCAAAATATTCAAACGCCCCCGAAGAAGTTGAAGAAGTAACAATGAGCCTTAAAATTCAGGTTCCCGAGGATGAAATCGGACGCTACTATCTCTGGCTTCGTCTGAAAACCCCTGCAAATGGTACATCATACTTTGAATCAATGACCGGTAACTCAAAGTATCAGACAAAATGGCTCACAAACCGTGCCGATTACTATTGGCTCAAGGTTGCAACACCAAGCCTTGCAGATGGTGTTTTTGAATATAATGTAAAATACAGAGACTATGCATTCAGACTGGACAAATTCATTCTCACAAATGATGAGGATTTTGCTCCTGTCGGAATGGATGACCTTCCAAATGCAATGCTTGGAATTGAAAAAGAGCCTATCGCTCCTCCTCCGCCGGTAACTCCTCCCGCAGGCGTTCACCCAAGAGTTTTGTTCCAGGAAAAAGACATTCCCCAGATTAAGAAAAACTGGGAACACCCTGTCCTTGCAACAATGTATGCTCAGGTTAAAGACAGAGCATTTATCGAAATGGATTGTCATATGCCCGACAAAGGCGGCGCAAACAACTTCTCTGTTGGACACGCGTTTAACATTCAGTGCCGTGCACTTATGTATGCTTTTGGTGAAGCGGACAAGAAACATGCCAAGAAAACAATTCAGCATATGAAAGATATGTATGATACTGTTGTTTGGGCAAGTGCCAACGATATCACCCGTCAGATGGGTACATTGCTTGCTGTAAGCGGATGTGTATATGACTGGTGCTATGATGTCCTCACAGAAGAAGATAAAGAATATTTCATATTGCAGATGAAGAAAGTTGCATCAAAGATGGAAATCGGCTACCCTGCAGGAATGAATGAAACCTTTGCAGGTCACGGCGGTGAAGGTGAACTTTTCTACTTCCAGTCCACAGCAGGTATTGCCATCTATGATGAAGACCCCCAGATGTATAATGCAGCAGCGGGTGTTCTTTATGAATATATGTTCCCCACAAGAAAAGCCTTCAACGATGCAGGAATCCACCCCGCAGGCACCACATATGGACCTTTAAGAACAATGTGGGAGGTTGTCGGTCAACTTGTGTTTGAGAGAATGGGCGACCATAATGTAATGGGTGAAAACATTTCCAATATCCCTCTCACCACAATCTATACAAGACAGCCAAACGGAATGTATTTTGAAGACGGTGACACCTGGATTGCAGTAAATGCCTCAATAGGTCCGACCTATCAGACAAACGACCTTCCCCTTATGATATATGCATCCTACTATGATGACCCCTTTGTATATGGTGAAGCTGTAAAAAATCTGTCTCTCAGAGGCTACTCTGCAGGCTCATCAGTATATGATAACGGAGTGCTTGCGCTTCTTTTCCTGAATCCCAACAAAGAATTTGCATATATGGATGACTATGGCAAAGAAGCTCCCCTCACACACTTCACTTCATATCCCATAACCACAATGCAGGCAAGAACCTCCTGGAGACAGGGTATGCTTGGAGAAACTGCTCAGGTGTTTGTAAACGGTCAGGAAAAACTCATTGGTGACCACGACCACGACCATTCAGACATCGGCGCATTTTCAATCTACTATAAAGGTCTTCTCACAGGAAGTGCGGGAACCTATGCAGGTCCCAACGGCGGTTGGGGTGTTCAGCACTACTATAACTACTACAGAAGAACAGTTTCCAAAAACTGTCTCACAGTATATGATCCCAATGAAACATTCGGTATCTCAGGATATCCTCTTAACTATGACCTTGCAAACGATGGTGGTCAGAGATTTGAAGAAAATTCAGACACCTATCCCGAATTTGAATCTCATGCAGACCATGCAAAAACAGATTCAACCTATGCAGGTCCAAACAGAGAAACACCTGAATTCTCATATCTCAAAACAGACCTTACAGATGCATACACCGAAAAGGTTGCAGGCTACACTCGTTCAACAGTTGTTCTTAACCTTTTCAATACAGATTACCCCATGGCACTTATCTGCTATGACAACGTGTCATCCTCAAATGCATCTTTCAAAAAGACATGGAACCTTCAGTCCTATGAGTTAGAGCCCAAAACCGAAGGAAATATCACCACAATTGAAAGAGACAACTATGGCTACACAGGAAAACTTGTTGTTCAGACAATGATTCCGGAAGGTCAGAATGCAGTGTTCACAAATGTGGGCGGTCAGGGCAAAGAAAGTTTTGTTGACGGTGTTAACTATGACAACTGGGAAACAGGTCACGAACAGGGACTTTGGAGACTTGAACTTTCACCGAGAAAAGCATCAAAAGACGATGTGTTCTTGAATGCTATGTACGTGACAGACAAGACTAAAAATCTCCCTCAGCTTCCCATGACAAAATATGAAACAGACAGATTCTATGGTGTTGGAGTTATGGACAGACTCGTATTCTTCTCCAAAAAGAGAGAAATGACAACCATTCCTTTCACTCTCAATGTTCCCCAGAGCGAATATGCTGAAACATGTGTTCTTGTAACCGACGTTGCTGCAGGCAAATGGCAGGTAACAGGCGGAAGTGTGAACACAGTTATGGAAGTTAGTGAAGAAGAAAACGTAATCTATCTCAGGCTTACTCCTGGTGACTACACTTTCACAAAAGTTGACGATGCAACAGAGGCAGTTAAAATTGATTATCCAAGAGATGAAAGAACATTAAGAACAGGTGACGTTTGGGTATATAATGTAACAGAGAGAAGATTCTCCTACACAGAAGATCCCACAGTTGCAAAAGACGGTCAGCCATTCCTTTCAGAAGATGATTACAGAGCAAACGGCGCAACAGTTACCGTTTCAGGAAATCAGGTGACTCTCACAAGAGGTAACGCTACAACCATTCTCACAATCGGAAGCACCGAGGCAATCACAAATGATATTGCAGTTACAAATCAGACAGCACCGTTTATAGGGGATAACGGTAAGGTGTATATCAATCCTCTTGAAAACAACAGAACCTTTGGAATGAATGCAGTTTATGACTCATTTGCAAGAATCCTGAAGGTTAGCAAAATGTCAACACCTGACGAATTCAAGAATGTTATAGATATTACAAAGATTGCAGAGCCTCTCGGATGTTCCGCATCCTCACACGATGGTAATGCACCTGAAAACGCTCTTGACTACAACTACAATACAAGATGGTCAGCAGATGGTATCTATGAATTTATAACCATTGACTACGGTACAAAAACAGACTTTGACAAACTTATGATTGCAACACTTGAAGGTGATCTCAGAAGTCTTGAGTTTGAAATTCTCGTATCAGATGATGGCATTAACTTCACCGAAGTATACAAAGGCAAGGCATCGGGTACAACCACCGCAATTGAGTCATTCCCCGTTAATGCATCAGGAAGATATATTAAACTTTATTGCCACGGCAATAACCTTAACACATGGAACTCCGTAACAGAAATTATCGCACTTAAAAAATAAGCAACACATACAAGGAGAATAATTATGATATTTCCACGTCCAAAAAGTGAAGTCTATCATGAAGGCTCATATACAATGAAAGCATACAGAGAAACAAGTGATCTTGTTTCTCTGTATGAAGAATTAAAATCAGGAACAGAAGACCTTACGGTTAAAACTGAACTGACACTTGGCAAAGAAGAATATACCATAAATGTTGATGAAAACGGCATTTTGATTACTGTTTCAACAGATGAAGGGCTTTTCCGTGCAATAACATCCCTTAAACAACTGATGATTCAGGGAAAAGGCGTGCTTCCTTTTTGCGAAGTGAAAGACTCACCCGATTTTGTCTACAGATGTTACATGCTGGATACGGGAGCCGGCAGAATACCAAAGGTTAAAACCTTGTTAAGGTATATTGACCATTGCGCAGAGCTTAAATATAATGAATTCCAGATTTATATGGAATCTTTTGTGTTCGACTATAAGGCATATCCGAAATATACCGAAGATTTTGACTGTCTCACAGCAGAGGATATTAAATTCATAAATGAATACTGCAAAAAGAGATTCATAAAACTTGTTCCCAATATCAACAGTTTCGGTCATCTCCAAACATGGCTTAAACAGGATGAATTCAAGCATTTAAGAATCGGTACTGATGAAATCAATACTGCAACAATAAATCCTCTTTTGCCTGAATCTCTGGAATTTTTGGACAAAATGTATGAAGACATTCTTCCTCTTTGCGATAGTGCCGAATATGTAAATGTCGGTTTTGACGAAGCAGGGGGACTTGGAAGATATCAACTTGAAGAAATCTGCAAAAAAGACGGCGAAGACGTTGTTTTCTACCGTTGGCTCAACAAAGTTGCAGATCACATAAGAGAAAAATATAATCTCAAATGCCAGTATTGGTCAGATATGATAATTCATTATCCCGAATCCTTCAAACTTGCACCAAAAGACGGCATTGCTCTCAACTGGGGCTATGATACAATTCCAACTGCAAGAATGGAAAAAAGATGCATGATCTTGAAAGAGCAGGGTGTGCCATACTATGTATGCCCAAGTTCAAGCACTTGGCTTTGTGCAACAGGAAGATTTGAAGTTTCAAACTTCAACCTTCGTACCTGTGCAGAAAACGGAAGAGAGCATGGTGCAATCGGATATATGTTCACCGACTGGGGCTGTGCAGACGGTCACAACACTTTCCCTGTATATAATCTCATTCTTTCAGCCCTTGCAGGACAGTATGCATGGAATGTTGGTGAAGAGCAAGTTGGTTGGAGATACAAAAGTTATTTTGTAAGAGACTCAATTAAGTTTGTGAATGACAAATACTTTGAAGGAAAACCTGTTGGTCAGCTCATCTATAAGCTTCAGCAGTATTATCTTTTAGAGCCCGAAAGAATCCCCGGTTCCACACTCAGTATGAGACTAATCTCAAGACCTCTCACAGAAACTGCACTTGCAGGTGACTTTGACCTTCTCGAATGCGGTGACGATTTCTATTTTGACAACGTCATAGAGTATCTCAAAAAGGTAAATAAAGATGTTGAAGCAATAGACTTTGACGAAAACTGGAAAAGACAGATTCTTGTTAATTCCAATCAGGCAATAATAGGAGCAGAACTTTGTAAGATAAGATATAACAAAACTGCAACCACCGAAAAGATTGACGAACTGATTGCGGCAATTGAAGAAAACATCAAAGAATATGAAATCCTCTGGGAAAGAGAGAGTTTCTCCGAAGGCAAGCAGGACTTTATAGGACAAATCGGCGGAAGAATTGCAGATTTGAAGAAAATGAAAGAAAACGGCAACAGAGTTTGCGGAGAAAAGGATGAAATTTCTGTAGAAGATGTTATTATGAATTTTTAAGAGTCAGAAAATGAAATATAGAAAGAAAAGAGAG
>JAZONV010000089.1:0-1899 GCA_045654685.1 Clostridia bacterium
GCAATCAACCTTCTTGAAGGCTACGGCAACGATAACCCCGGTGCAAAGTCGCAGGGTATGAAGCAGCTTATGGCTGGCGGCGGCGTTGCACTCATCGGCATCACTCTTGTACCCCTTCTTTCGGGTCTGTTCGGTTAATAAAAGACGGACAGAAATTGATTGAGTAATATCAAGCGGCTCTCGTGCTTCGGCACGGGAGCCAACCGAAAGGAGTGACTTGAGCTATGGATACGATTATTCAGGCTATTGAGGATTGGTTTCGGGAAATATTAACCGAAGGAATTACAACCAACCTTACAGGCTTATTCGACCAAGTTAATGAAAAGGTCGGCGAAATAGCAGGACAAATCGGCTCTACCCCGCAGAATTGGAATACAGCAATATTCAATATGGTTCACAATCTTTCGGAAAATGTAATGGTTCCGATTGCAGGTGTGATTCTCGCTATTGTTATGACCCTCGAACTGATACAGATGATTGTTGACAGAAACAACTTTCATAATGATGTGGATACATTTCAGTTTTTCAAATGGGCATTTAAAACGGCGGGAGCTGTTCTCATAGTGACAAACACTTGGGATATTGTAATGGCGGTATTCGACCTCGGACACGAAATCATAGTGGAATCTGCGGGAGTGGTAATCGGTGATACTTCAATAGATATGACCGATTTTATAACCGATCTCGAAGGTGAACTCGAAGCTATGAGCATAGGCGGACTTATCGGACTGTGGATGCAGTCAGGTATCGTAAAAATCTGTATGGGAATACTCCAAATCTGTATTTTGGTAGTTGTATTCGGAAGAATGATAGAAATTTATCTTGTCACTTCCGTTGCTCCCATTCCTATGGCAACAATGATGAACAAAGAAAGCGGACAGATGGGACAGAATTATCTGCGAAATCTGTTTGCACTTGCATTCCAAGCATTTCTTATCATCGTTTGTGTTGCGATTTATGCGGCACTTGTTGAGAACATCACGGTTACCGATGATATTTCCTATGCAATATGGACTTGTATGGGTTACACCGTTCTTCTCTGTTTCAGCCTTTTCAAAACCGGGTCACTTGCAAAATCTATCTTTAACGCTCATTAACGGAAAGGAGAGATTTCGTGGCTTACGTTCCCGTACCCAAAGATTTAAACGCAGTCAAAACAAAAGCAATGTTCAATCTTACAAAGCGACAGCTTATCTGTTTTGGCAGCGGTGCTGTAATCGCTATACCCCTTTTCTTCCTTTTGAAATCATTTCTCAATGTCAGTGCGGCAACTATCGTAATGATATTGGTTATGGTTCCGTTTGTTCTTCTCGGAATGTATGAAAAGAACGGACAGCCTTTTGAAAAGGTAGTTAAGAATATGGCAGAGGTTCTGTTCATCAGACCGAAACAGCGGCCTTATATGACTAACAACTATTATGCCGTTCTCGAAAGGCAGGATAAGTTAGATAAGGAGGTTGAAGCGATTGTCGGCAAACAGAAAAATGACTAAAGAACAGCAGAAACAGATTGATGCTGCTGTTGCCAGAGCAAAAGGCAAAGATAAAAAGCAGATGTCAGCTCAGGACAGTATTCCGTTTCAGCGAATGTTCAAAGACGGCATCTGCCGTGTAACAGATAACTATTACACAAAAACGGTTAAGTTTCTTGATATAAACTATCAGCTTAACAACAATGAGGACAAAAACGCCATCTTCGATTCTTGGTGTGATTTCCTTAACTATTTCGATTCATCGGTTAAATTTCAGCTTTCATTCATCAATCTTACGGGGGCAAAAGAAGTTTATTCCGATAACATCACAATTCCCGTTCGTGGAGATATGTTTGACGGTATCGCCGTTGAATATCAGAATTTCCTCCGTGAACAGCTTGCAAAGGGTAACAACGGTATTGTAAAGA
>JAZONV010000090.1:0-2624 GCA_045654685.1 Clostridia bacterium
ACGTTTCCGCTAAAAACGGTATTGCAAATCAGCTTGAAAGTATAGCTGCACAGCTTGTCGATGAATATTGGGGAAACTACAAACGGGATATTTTTGACATCGTTGACGATTCGTTCCTTGAGGGTTATGATGAAGATAACATCGGTATGGCATTCAGAAATGCGGCGGTTGTCAGTACAACCTATACTCTCCTGACCCGTTGCGGAATAAATGCTGATGAATACTTTGAAGATGAAGATTTTTTAAGCATCTTCGATTTCAACACTTCCGATACTGTTAATTTCCTTGCAACTGCGGTCAGCGAAACAAGTGAGCAGGTGTTAAGGCAGATAGAAATATCGGTTAAAAATTATGAACGTGAAAGGAGCAAGAACAATGAGCAACATCACTTACAGTCAGAACGGAGATTATCTGATTCCGAACTTAACTCTCGTTCAGACCGAGAAGAAACCCCTCGGGAAATACGGCAGAATGAGGAAGGAATATCTCAAGAATCACCGTCCGGCTCTTTGGAACAGAATGGTATTGAGGGACACTCTTTACAGCCATCTGTTGGAGATAGACGAAGCAGCGAACAATCGCTTGGAACAGATGATGCCCGAACTGATGAAATCAGCAGGAGTGACGGAAGAACTGAAAGAGAAAGACCCGATGAAATGGGTCGGTCTGATGAACAATCTTCAGGCTCAGGCAGAGGAGATAATTCTGACGGAACTGATTTACAGTTAAGCAATCACGATTTCGATGCCCGATGGAACGGTATCGAATATTTTCATCAAAATAAAGAAAAAAACGAGCTGATTAAAACATTTTTGGCTCCGCATAAAGAAGAAATCGCTATGTTCTATGAAAGTCATTCTGACAGAGATGAACGTAGCGATTTTATTATGTCTTTCTTTAACTCAACACCGTATGAAATGACACTCTCCAACGGTGTAAATGCAGGCTTTGAAGCCTATTCCGATGCCATCAGGCTATGGCGTAATGACGGAACAGAACTCCGTGAAGCGTGGCAAAAATGGTTTCAGATTGAACGAAGTGTTTTCGGTCTTATGCTTATGGAAGAATGGACAGAGCCGCAGGCTTCGCTTTTGTCCGGTGCCGAAAAACAAGAACTTATCGGTACAGCAGTAAAAAATGAAGCTCCTTTGTATCTGCCGCAATCTGCTGTCGATTATGTACTTTGCGGAGGAAGCGATTTCAGCGAAGGCAAAATGCGTATTTACAGACAGTTTACCGAAAGTCTTTCAAAGGAAGAAAACATTAAATTCCTTAAAAATGAATACGGGACAGGCGGACATTCGGATGCAATCCCTTCAAGTGGATTTTGGGAAGGTCACGATGCAAAAGGCATTGAAATATCCGACCATTACAGTGTTCCACAGAGAAGAGTTTTATTAACGTGGAATTATATCGAAAGCCGTCTTTCAGAACTTATAAAAGCGGACAGATACTTAAATCCCAAAGAAACAGAAATGTATCCGCAGTGGCTTGAAAACAGATTGTTAAAAGAAGCTGAATGGAAAAGAGAACGTGAAATAAGCGATATTCTTCGTAATTCCGCAAAAGAAAAGGAAACACCAAAAGAATATCATTATGAATATAACGTCGGTGATACTGTAAAACTCGGTACAGATGAATACACTATTCTTTCACTTGAAGAACCCGTTGTTCTCAGTAACATTCAATTTCCTTTGTTCACGGAAGAATTTTCAAAAGATGAATTTGAGAAAAAGGTTAAAGAAAATCCTGCGAACAATCATTTGAGAGTAGAAGTTGAGGTCGAAAGACCAGCGGTTACTACAGAAATTGAAACGGAGATTGATGATAGTAATAAACCCGATTTCTTACTTCAATATGAGCAAGTAAAAAATGATAACCCCGACAGTATAGTTCTTATGCACGTCGGAGGCTTTTATTATGCCTTTGGCAAGGATGCTGAAATTGTTGCAAAGCACACAAACTATACTGCGGAAGGCAAAAATCTTTACGGTAATGTTTTCACACCTTTTTGTCAGGTGCTTGATTTTAACCTTAGCTATGTAACAAAAAGCCTTAATGAAAACAACATTGAAACTGTTGTTATGGCATTGGATAAGGGCGTTATGGACAGATATTCTCCGCCTTCGTTGGCTGAAACGAAAGAAACAGAAGTGTTATATAAAGTTCTTTCTGCCCTGAAAATTGACGATATTGACCTTGTTTATAAAGATAGCATTCTTATAGCCGATGACGGAGATAACGTTTGGGAAGGTCAGGAGTTTTATGAGTTCCTTGTTGATGAAGCTATTGTTTTTGAAGATGACGGTTCAGCACTCGGAATAAGTGATGATCTTCTTGATGAGTTTGGCAAACTTGCCGAACAAAATGGTGTATCTCTCCCCGAAAGAGAAACACCCGTTGATGAAAAACCTGCGGTTACTGTAAACTCACGAAACAGTATTATTGCTGATGAATATAACGGTTTGAAAGAGCATAACCCCGACAGCATCATTCTTTATCAGGTCGGAGATTTCTTTGAAATGTTCGGTGAAGATGCAGTAAAAGTATCAAAACAGCTTGATTTGGTATTAACAAGCAGAGAGTTTCCGAATATCGGCAGAGTTGAAATGTGCGGATTCCCA
>JAZONV010000091.1:0-1688 GCA_045654685.1 Clostridia bacterium
TTTGAAACTTTCATCATCTTCTCTGACTTCCATTGCGTTAATCATAGAAATAAGCGTAGCAAAGTTCTTTTCTTCTTCCAGACCTTCATACCACAAGTAACCGATTAAGGCACAGTAGAGCAATGTTTCTGCTTTAACCCAAAAATCATCACCTGATTTTCCTTCGCCTTTGGTGTTGGCGATAAGGGTGGTAACGAGTTTCAATATATCCTTTTCCGAATGGATATATGAAAAGGGGTTATAGTGAAAAGACTTTTTGAAATTGATTGTATTGAAAATCTTGATTTTGTAGCCTTCCTTTTCAAGCATCTTTCCGCACTCAATCGCAACCGTACCTTTCGGGTCGGTTACAACATACGATGAATGGCATTGCATAAGGTTCGGTTTAATCCAAAACCTTGTTTTACCCGAACCCGAACCGCCTACGATAAGAACATTCTTGTTTCTTGCATTTTTCGGTTCTTTCGGTCTGTTGCTCATCATCAGACTTTCTGTTTGAGTGAGAATTACATTGTTTTGAAATACAGGGTCTTGAAAAGGTGCGATATCATCGTGAGTTCCCCAACGGGCAGAGCCGTATTCTTCATTCTTTCGATATTTCTTTGCGTTTTTGCTTTTTACATAAACTGCAAGCCTTATGGCTGCGGCAATCGTTGCTCCTACAATAATATCGAAGATATGAAAGCTCGGTATAATATCCTCGAAGGCATAAGTTAAGCCCTCCATTATATGGAGAGCTTTGCCTTGAAAATCAGTACCCGGCGCAAGTCGGATAGCCTGACCTATTTTTGTTGCCATAATCCCGATTACAACATACGGGATATTGGGAACGATGATTTTCTTAAAGTTTATGTTTTTCAACGTTCACCACGGTCCTTGTTCTTGATTTTAGTGGGAAGCGATTTGATTTTTTCTGCTATACTTTTCAGCTTTTGTGCAATGGGTTCTTTGTTCTTCTTTTTGATTGTTTTAGCGGTGTATTCCTTGAATGCCGCAGTTAAAGCATCGGCATCTTTTGCTTTGAAGAAAATGAGATATTTCGGAGGACTTACTGTTTTGTCCTTTTTCACGGCATAGTCAACACCGTATTTTCTTGCTACACGGTCAAAATCCTTTATGTTTTTATCGGTGATTTCGATATTTGTCAGACCTTGATTTTGTTTCGCAAGTTGTTTTACGGATTGTTTTCCGTGCGGAATAACATCTTTATTCTGATTATGCTGAGCCGACTTGTTTTTCTGATAAGCAAGGAACTTATCTAAAGCCTGCTTCAATGTTCTTGCCGTGAGCTTTGTTGCATTAACGGATAGTGTGACTGTCCTGCTCTGTACTTCTTCCTGCAAGGCTTATCACTCCTTCCAATCAACAATAAAGACAACTTCAATGACCTGTTCATCAATGGGAGATGAAGTAGCTGAAACAACTGCATCATAAACAACCGGGGAAGATTTATCTTTTTCGATTACCCATCCGTTATTGTACGATAAACTGTCTGTCATTCCTGAACTGTCTGTCTGAATACCGTTCATTTTAAAGCCGATCTTTTTAGCATCGACTTTTTCATTTGCCATATTCGTTGAATACGGCACGATATTCCAACCGTTTCGGGAATTTATATCAGCTTTCTTTACTGATACAGCCGCTGTTGAATTATTGATAATTACAACATCTGAAGGGGCATAAACTTC
>JAZONV010000092.1:0-11158 GCA_045654685.1 Clostridia bacterium
ATTTTTCATTTTTAAATCCTCCGACTGTGTTATATATTTGACTGGCAGGTCAATTCAATTATATCACAGTCGGAGGATTTATCACTCATCGGTTAACCTCTATTGAACCACGCGACTATCGCGTGGTTTTCATTATACAAAGAACCCTGAAAAGCCAAGGCTTTTCAGGGTGTGCCCGACGGCGTACGAGTGTACGTCGAGGGTTCGTTTGCTCATATCAAACTATTTTTACATCCCTTTGGGAAAATTACAGTATGCTCTGCAAAAACTGTTTAGTTCTTTCTCCTTTAGGATTTGTGAAAATCTCGTCAGGTGTGCCTTCTTCTTCAATGGCTCCGTCTGCCATGAAAATCACTCTGTCTGCAACTTCTCTTGCAAAGCCCATTTCGTGAGTTACAACAACCATTGTCATACCCTCTTTTGCAAGATTTTTCATAACGTCCAAAACTTCTCCAACCATTTCGGGGTCAAGAGCAGATGTTGGCTCGTCAAAGAGCATAACTTCAGGATTCATACAAAGAGCACGCACAATTGCAACTCTCTGTTTCTGACCGCCTGAAAGTTGTGAGGGATAAGAATTTGCACGGTCTGCAAGACCAACTCTTTCAAGAAGTGCCATGGCTTTTGCTTCAGCATCTTTTTTTGACATTTTGAGAAGTTTCATTGGGGCAACGGTGAGGTTGCGAAGAACTGTCATATGAGGGAAAAGATTGAACTGCTGGAACACCATTCCCATCTTCTGACGATGGATATTTATGTCAACTTTGGGATTAGTGATTTCATTTCCGTCAAAGAAGATTTTTCCAGATGTTGGGTCTTCAAGAAGATTGAGAGAACGAAGGAAAGTTGATTTTCCCGAACCTGATGGCCCAATTACAACAACCACTTCTCCGCTGTCAACTTCTGCAGTCACATTATTTAACGCTTTTATTTCACCGCCATTGTAGAACTTACAAAGGTTCTCGGTTTTGATGATTACATTATCTTTCACTCTTACGCAGCCTCCTTTCAAGAAGGGAAACAAGTTTGGTAAATCCGATTACCATAACAAGATATATAGCCGCTACTGCAAGGAGCGGATAAAATGCGTCATATGTTCTTCCGCGGATAATATCTCCGCCTCGGGTGAGGTCCTGAAGTGCAACATAGCCGCAGACTGATGTTTCTTTTAAAAGTACAATAAATTCATTTGCCAAAGCAGGAAGCACGTTTTTAAACGCCTGAGGAAGAACTATGTAGAACATTGTCTGAACGTAGTTAAAGCCAAGGCTTCTTCCGGCTTCAGTCTGACCTTCGTCTATACTCATAATACCGGAACGCACAATTTCTGCAACATATGCACCGGAGTTAAAACCAAATGCAAGGACTGCAACCATAACTTTATTGTTGGATGTAATAAAGATTACATAATATGCTATCATAAGCTGAACAGTAACAGGTGTACCTCTTATAACTGTCAGATAAAGTTCTGCAACGGCATTGAAAAAACCAAGAAGAAGTTTTCCGAATTTGGATCTTGTACGTCCAATGAGTTTGTCATAGGTTGAACGTATGCCTGCAACTATAACACCGATTAAAATACCAATGAGTACAGCGAAAAAGGTAACTTCAAGTGTTACTATAAGACCGTCAGAAAGATAATGCCAGCGGTCATCTTTTATAAAGTTGAGAATAAACCTTTCCTTAAACGTCATATCTTCAAATTCCTTTCAGCAACATTTTTTAACATTGTAGAATTACATTGCAAAAGAGGCAGATTCAAACCCGCCTCTTTAGCCGTCGGAGAGTTATCCGACGGATACACATCTGAAATTTACATCAAAGAATTATTCTTCAATATATTTGTCCATGATGGAATCAATTGTGCCGTCTGCAAGAAGTTCTTCCAAAGCACCGTTGATTTTATCAAGAAGTTCTGTGTTGTCTTTTGCAAGAGCAATTGCATATTCTTCGATTGAGTATGCATCAGCAATGATTTCAAGACCTTCGTTTGCACTAACGAGCGCTTTTGCAACTTCACCGTCGATTACAACACAATCAACTTTAGCATTTTTAAGGCTTTCAACAGCAAGTGCACCATTCTGGAAACGTTCAACAGCGTCATCACCAAATTCTTCTGTTACCTGTGTGTCACCTGTTGTGTTGATCTGAACACCGATTTTTTTGCCTTCAAGGTCAGCCTTTGTAGCAATTTCACCATCTTTTACAACGATGATTGACTGAGCAGTTGATGTGTAGGGGATTGTGAAGTTAACCATGTTCTTTCTGTCTTCTGTGATTGTGATACCGCTCATAGCGATGTCTGTTTTACCTGTCTGAGCTGCACCGATAACAGAGTCAAAGCTCATGTCCTGGGGTTCGAGTGTCATGCCGATTTTTTCGCAAACTGCATTCATGATTTCGATATCAATACCAACGATTTCATCGTTTTCATAGAATTCATAGGGTGGGAAGTCTGCGCTTGTAGCCATTGTGATAACATTGTCATCTGCTTTTTCGCCTGAGCAAGCTGCAAAGGAAAGTACCATTGCGATTGCAAGAACGAGTGAAAGAATTTTTGTAAGTTTTGTCATTGTTTTTTCCTCCAAAAAATAAATTATTTTTCCCCCGAATGTGGGAATCATTTTCTATGTTGGTAAGTTTACCACAATTTTATTTTCATGTCAACACATTCATGCATAAAATTCGTATTTTTTTGCAATTTTACCATGTTTATGCATTGAAAATCCTTATTTGACGTTATTTTTTTGCATACTTTCAGAGTTTTATGCACGATTTTATGAATAATTCATTTTGTTGTGGAGCTTATTTTCATCATATTTTGTCAGTTTCACAACTCAACATTGCTTTAAGCACTATATCTGACGGGTCCCCATCCGCATCCCAGAGCATTCCGGAAAAAATGCGGGCACTCAAAGAAATTTTTTCTTCAAACATTCCGTCTTCTATGAGTCCTGTCACAAGGGTGTTTTTGTTGGAATCTGAAAGAAGTTTGAATGTGTCTTTTGCAAACGCGGTATTTTTCACCCAAAACGCATCAACATACGCCCATAGTTTTTCTTTTTGCAAAGTTCTTTCTTTTATGAATTCCTCCGATTCCATTCCCATAACAAATTCGCCCTCCATATGGGAAAAGGTGAGCCAGTCAAGACAGGTGAGCCCTTTGGTGACAACGCCGAAAAGTTCGTCTTTTTCCCGAAGAGATGCTATTTCTTCAGACTTTTTCAAGGTTTCATCAAATCCGTCAAGTTCTCTTGGTGTGTAGGCATAGGGAAAAGCTCCAAGGTCTTCCCACACAATCATAATTCTTTTGTCTGTACATTTTATGTATTCCATCTTCTCTCTCACGCTGCTTGCGTGAAGTCCGAACATGAGAAGAAGATTTGGGGAAATTGAAAGAATTTTATCTGCAGTATCATTTACAAAATCCACCACTCTCTTTGCAATTATCACTCCGTTTATTTCATCTTTCTCGGTTTCGGTGAAAGACTGAAAATAGATTCCGTCAATGGAAAGGGGAAGATAGTCCTTTTTGTAGTTTTCTAAAATTGAGTCCCGGATTTTTGAAAGAAGCGTTTCATCTGAAATGTCAAGACCGCCGTTTTCAGGTCTTGCCTCATTCCAGCCCCAGGAATAGCCAAGGTATATTTTTATGCCGTAACTGTGAGCCTCGTCTATAACATCTTTAATATTTACAGGAAGACAATCATTCCACAAAATCAGGGTGTTGAATTTCAGTTTTGCCATGTTTTTGATGTATCTTTTGTAGTCATATACAACATGTCCCCATGTCCATATGCCTCTGTCATTTACAGACGGTGCATCTGTCATTTCAAAATCTGTGAGAAGTTCTTTTGAAAAAACGTTCCCCAGATAACGCTGTTTGGGATTTCGGGTGTCAAGATATGATGTTACATATCCCGAAAACTCAACTGCTCCATACATACACCCCGGGCTGTCTTTGCCCGATATAATTATCATTTTGCACTCTTTGTTATAGATACTGTCAGAGATTTTAATTGAATATCCCTGCTCTTTTTGGGGCGGATTGTATGCTCCGTCATTTTCAAGTGATTTTAAAAGAGAATTTGTCACAGAAGTTCCCAAAATAATGAGATGGTTCTCCGAAAGGTCGTCCTTTGTAACGTCTTTTGCACCTTTTTGGGGCAAAACATAATCGTGATACTCTGAAAACTTTTCGGTCAGAAATTCCGCTGCCCGTTTTTCTTCACCCGTAAAGTTTCCGTATATGAGCAAAAATTTGTAATCTTCCATAAACTTCTCCTTCTTTATCTGATAGTTTTTTCTGTAAATCATTTTGTGAAGTTTTTGCTGTCACAAGATGACATGCCTGCCCGTCAGGGCAACTATGGCTATATTTTTAAAGCAATGCTTTACCTCACAATATAATAAAGAACATAAAAACCTTCTCTGTTCCTTGTAAAATTCCCTCTTTTCATAAACTCAAAGGAATCGTAGAGATTGAGTCTTTCCATTATCTCTGTTATTTTATGGCTTTTTATCTTTTTGGCAAAGGCGTCAACGGCTTCTGCTCTTTTTTTGTCATCTGAAATTCTCGCGGTCTTAAGATATTCCACAGACAAATGCTCTCTTTGAATTTTCTTTAGGGTTTCTCCCGTCTCTTTTTCCTCTGCAAGAGAGAAAAGCTTGTCTGATTTTTCAATGAGTTCGTCTGTGATGTAGGGTGCATCGGGGTAGTCATAGAGTGTCATTTTGAAGTTTGACACCGCCTTTGTCCAAAGAAGAATATATTCTTTTATATATGGTGCACCCTTACCATACACACCTTCCAGAAATTCGTCTATGATTTTATCCTCATCAAGGCTTGAATCCCACAAAAGTTTTGCAATAAGGTAGGATTTGAGTTCGTCAAGGGCAGCACCGCCCCCATAAGAAAAGTTCCCCTGCTCCAGAACTCCGCCTACGCCCAGTTCTTTGTAGAGTCTGATGTTTTGTGCCATCTGATAAAAGTTTGGGAAAGGTTGGAGATAGTTTGAGAAATTCACCGCATAATCCCAGATGTATATTCTGTCGGATATCTTTGTCCAGTCCTTAATGTTTTGAATAAACTCTCTGCATTTTTCAGAGTGTGCTTTTGTCTCATCCTTTGAAAAAGCCCTGCCCCACTCACATTCAATGTTGCAAAGACGGACGATAACATTTTCCCGTGGTTTGATGTGCTTTGGAGCAAATCTTGAATAGGTGAATGCAAAGGTGTGAATCAAAACATGGGGATACACCTTTTCAACTCTTTCGGCAATTTTGTTGACAAAATTTATTACGCTTCCCGACGGCGCACCCTCATATTCATCAATCTTTCTGCACTCATCACACTCGCAAAATCTCGGATTGTCCGTCACTTCATCATTTTGAGCAACAGAAAAAATTCTGCATCCGGGATTTTCTTCTATCCACTCAAAAACCTTTTTTGTGGCAATTTCCAGAACATCGGGATTTGAAAGGCACAGTTGTGTTGCTTTTCTTTTGCCGTCTATCAAGGAAAAATATTCAGGATGAGTTTCAAAATATTCTTTTTTTGGCACAAGGTCATCAAAGGAATGATGGAAGTTATAGAACTTAAATCTTCCGCCCTCTGCATCAGACAGGTCTGCAAGAGTTGAATTGAGTCTGTTTTTTGAACTGAATCCCCCATTAAATGCAAAACGGAAATATGCATCTCTGTATTCAAAATCAGGGGTTTCAAAATAGTCCACTTGGGGAATTATGAGATTTTCCATATATTCAATTTTTTCAACATCTTTGGTAAAGGCACGAAACGACAGAAATTTTTCCAAAAAACTGTATACCCCATAGAGAGTGCCTTTTGGTGTGTTTCCCGTGATTAAAATATCATCACCAACGGATTTTACCAAAAATCCCTCTTCGCCAAGTCTTTCAAGTTCATCCTTTGTGCAATAGTCTTTTGCATCTCGGGTTTTTATGTCTATGATAATCTCCTTGCCCCTTTTGTCACACTTGTCTGAAAAATAGGGCACAAGGGTGTTTGTGCTTTCGTATATGTATTTTTGAAGTTCGGATGCAGCATATCTTTCACATTCTTTGGAATTTTGCGAGCCTACAATGTGATAGTGACTGATGCCGTTTTCAACTATTTTATGCATTGAATATTCCCTCCTGCGTTAATGTGTACTATGAGATAGGAAAAAAAAGTCAGAATTGTCAAACCGAATCATTCAAAGACACCGTCTTTGAATGACGGTAGCCCGAAGGCGTACAAAGGTACGTCGAGGATAGCCGTCGGAGAGCTATCCAAACGCGCCTTGAAACTTTGAAAACACGCTTTTTCTTCGTTGTCGCTTGTCAGTATACCTTGTATTACTGAAAGCTTCCGCCTTGAAAAATCACTGTTTTCAAAGCTTCGAGGTTCAAAGAATTTTCAAATCAACAAATTTTATGATAGAATGAGTCAAAAACGCAGGAAATATTGAACATATTTCCGAGGCTTTTGACAAAATTATATCGAAAATTTGTCATTTGAAAACGCGTTCGGATAACTTTCCGACGGCTATGGTTTGTCAATTATGAACTTTTTTTACATCTCATAAAAGATTTTCGTTTCCGACTGTTTTTATCCAGTCTCTTAGCCAATATTCAGATTTGAGACCGATTCCCATAACGCAGTTTGTGAGAAAAACCATTCCTTCAATTCTGCCCTCTTTCATCCATTTGAGACCTGTTTCGCATTGGAACTGCATGTTTTCCAATGTTACGGATTTATCCTGATCATAGTCATAGATGTAGAGCCCAAGCATTTTTTTGGTGTCGGGCAAAAGGTCTTCATATCTTGAAAAATCTTCGTCCATGTTGGGGATTTCGTCTGTCTGCATATTCCATACGGTTATGCCGTCTATATCCGTATACAAATCTTTTGAATATTTATGAACGGCTTTTGTGTAGCATGTAGACCAAAGTTCAATGGGTTTGGATGCCAGGGTGAGTTTTTCTTTCATTTTGGAAATTTCTTCCTTATAAAAACTCTCGGGCTGACCAACTCCGCCGTATCCCATCAGGTCATCCAGAAATGCTCCCATGATATTTGGATACTTTTTAGAAAGTTCGCAAATGAAGGCTTCTTCATTTCCCGTTCTGAATCCCGTTGAACCGGTGATGCTCCACATCACGTTTTTAATGTTGCAAAAACTTTCCATGTAGCCATAGGCATCTTCCGAAAAAGAAACTGGACGCCCCTGGGATGAAACCATAATCACATTTGGAATATCCAGCATAAATGCACCCTCTGCCGGAGTGATTCTTGAACGTTTTGAAAATCTTTCGTCACAACCTCTGTTGATGAGGAAAATATCATCATCATGGGCAGGACTTGCAAAAAGCCAAAATTTGTCTCTCACTTTAACATTACTCATTTTTATCTCTCCTGTTCTCATATTCCGACTTGAATTTTTTCTCTATTATTTGAGTGTCTTTTCCGCATTGTTCCAAACATCTGATGCACGCCCCAAAAACCTGGGGAATTTCGGGGATTATAATATGTATATTTTCTCCAAGATTTTTCTCTATCATTTTTGCATAGACAGAATCTTTTTGCAAAAGTCCACCGGACATCAAAAGAGTGTTGGAACAATCATATTTTCCCATAATCTTTTCCACAAGGTCACTCATATGCTTTGCATTTTTTTCAAGAATTTCTTTTGCAACTGTGTCGCCTTTTTCATGGGCTCTAAAAACAAGAGGTGCAAAGGATGCCGCAAAGTCGGTTTTTGATGAATATATTTTGTCGATGCTGTTCCACACGGTTGTGCCAAGTTTACCTTCCACCATCTCTGTGATGATGGTGGTCTCGCCAACTCCGTCTCTTTGGGCAAGGGCGGCTGTCAGGGCATCTCTTCCAATGGCATATCCGCTTCCCGAAAGCTCCAAAAGATATCCCCATCCTCCGACTCTTGTCAGATTATCATTTTCATAGGCATATGCAACACTTCCCGTACCGCAGATTATTGCGGCACAGTTTTTCACTTGGGGAACAGAGTAGATTACGTTCATAATGTCACTTTTGACACACACATGGGCGTTTTTCAAAACCCCTTTGAGATGATTTTCAATCTTGAGAGAATTTTTTTCAAATCCGCATCCGGCAATCCCTGCAAAAACACCTCTCACGTTGTCTTTGTCTATGCAAAGTCTCTCAATACCCTCATCTATCACATCATACACTTTGTCCATCCCAACCACATTGGGATTTGATGCCCCGAGAGTAACCCTTTTGATAAAATCTCCCGTTTCATTGAATACAACAAATTCTGTTTTTGTTCCACCGCCGTCTATTCCAAGATAAAAATCGTCCTTGGGGTTAAACAAAAGAAGTTCATTTAAAGAAATTTTGAAACAAGCACATATATCCAAAATTGTGTCTATTCCCGGAATTGTTCCCGTCTTTTCCCATTTATTTACGGCTTTGTCGGAAAAGCCGATTTTTGAAGCAAACTCTTTTTGGGTCATTCCGGCTTTTTTTCTAAAAAATCTTAGGTTCTGGGAAAAAAATATTTTGTTTTCCATTTGTACATCTCCTTTTTGTCGAAGATTCCCTGCTATGTAATGCCTCCCAAGGTGTTAATCTATGTTTGTGCTGTCAACCACGTCTCTTATAACCCAGTTGTGCTCTTCGAGTCTTTGAATTGCCGTGTCTCTGTCATATTTGCATAATTCGCACACAATGGAAATGACACGTTCTTTGAGTTTGATGTTGGTGGGACGAAGATTTATCATCAGATTTTCGCACACTTTTCCCGTTTTTATCATGGCACATGTGGAAAGCATATTCAAAATCATTTTTTGAGCAGAGCCTGCTTTCATTCTGGTGGATCCCGTAATTGCTTCGGGACCTGTCACACATACAATTGCTATGTCCGCCTCTTTTTCAAGTCTGCATCCGTGATTTGCGACTATGCCAATGGTTTTGCATCCCATCTCTTTAGCAAAGGAAAGGGCATTTGCAACATATGATGCGTTTCCTGATGCAGAAATCCCCACAACCGTGTCTGCAGGTGTCAGATTCTTTGCTTTTATGTCCCTCACTCCTGCGTTTCCGTCGTCTTCTTCTCCCTCTGCCGCACGAAACATACAATCTTCGCCCCCGGCAATTATTCCGCTGACAAGTTCCCGATCCACTCCGAAAGTGGGCGGACACTCCGATGCATCTATAACTCCAAGTCTTCCCGAGGTGCCTGCGCCAATATATATGAGTCGTCCGCCTTTTGTCATGCCGTCCACGATTGCATCAACGGCTTTTTCAATATCAGACAGGACTTCTCCCACAGCATTTACCGCATTTACATTTTCTCTTTGTATCATTTCAAGCATTTCTTTGGTGCTTGCCTTGTCTATGTTCATTGTGTTTGGATTTCTCTGTTCTGTCAGCATATTTTTTTCCTCTTTTCTTTTTGTTTCACGTCCCGAAGGGACATATCGGATCCGTCAGGATATATCGCACCAAAGGTATATAGCAAATTCCGTCAGGAATTTATATCGTTGAAATTAATTGCTGTGCAATTAATTTCATTATAGAATGAGTGAACGATTCAGACGCCAAGCTTTTTAGCTAAATTTTGAACTTCGTTCAAAGCTAAATTGTTTCTTTGAAACAGCTAAATTAAATTCGCCTTGTAGCTGACCGAAGGTCAATTTAGCTACGAAGTAATTTAGCGTGCGTCATCACATTTAGCTCGCCGTCAGGCGAATTTAGCTTAATAGATTTAACTTCGTTAAATCTATTATACCACCCCCAAAATCACTTTTCAATGGAATATTTGTTCTATGACATCGGAGGAAAATGTCTACTGCGAGTAGATATTTTAAAAATGTGGCAGTTCGTTTTATTAAAAATTCATTTGTTTTTCTCTTTTTTTCAAAAAACTTATCGCAATCTGTGACACAAAGTGAGACAAAGCAACCAAAGCCACGTCGGGCAATGGATTTTTCAGGCGGGAAATTGCTTTTGATGTCTTTTTTGAAAGATGGAATTTGTTTCACTTTTTCGGGGCAAAATGTTATAATTTTTTCAGGTAGATAGTTAAAAGAAACACAGGAGGAAAACAGTATGCAGTTACTTGCCAAAATCAAATCAGCACTTCCCATAACCTACACCGAGGAATACAAATCGAAAGAGGGGGAAAAAGCAGTCATTCAGATTCCCATTCATTTTATCAAGCAAAGTCCCTATCAGCCAAGACGCACCTTTGATGCAGAATCAATTGAAGAACTTTCGGAGTCCATAAAAAAATATGGCGTTATTCAACCCATAACCGTCAGAAGAATTTCTGCAGACTCCTATGAACTCATTGCAGGAGAAAGACGGCTTCGGGCAAGCACCATGGCAGGACTTTTGAGAGTTCCGGCAATTGTTTCCGACCTTTCGGACAACGACTGTGCCGTGGTTGCTCTTATAGAAAACATTCAAAGAGAGAATTTAACATTTCTTGAAGAGGCAGAAGCCTACAGAAATCTTTTGTATCGCCACGGATTCACCCAGGAGGAACTTGCAAAGAGAATAGGGAAAAGTCAGTCGGCTGTTGCAAACAAAGTAAGACTTCTGAAACTGCCCCTGGTGGTGAGAGAAATCATCACAGATTCCCATCTCACCGAACGCCACGCAAGAGCAATTTTAAGGCTTGAAACGGAAGAAAAGCAATTAAAAGCCCTTTTAAAGATTACCGACGAAGGCTTAAATGTTGCCCAGACCGATGAACTTGTGGAAAAAATGCTCACTCCCGACCCTGCTCCCATAAAGGAAACAGAAAAAACAATCACAGAGAATAAATCCTGCGTTTTTAAGGATGTGAGAATATTTTTAAACACAATCCGTCATGCCGTTGACGTGATGAAACAAAACGGCATTGAGGCAACATCGGAAGAAAGAGAGTCAGATGGGTTTTATGAATATCTGATTCAGATACCAAAAATATGAGAAAGGGTAACAGCAAAAAGTAAATAAATAGAAGGGGCTGTCTCTTTAATTGTATAATGTGCATAATTATGCGAAAAATTGGAGTTTGTCGGGGAGATGAAACAAGGCTAAAGCGAAAGCCTCCACTGTGTAAGGGGAGGTGGATTTGCCGTAAGGCAAAGACGGAGGGGTTGTAGCAAATTACTCAAATTCGAT
>JAZONV010000093.1:0-8171 GCA_045654685.1 Clostridia bacterium
TATTCAAGATGTAAATAGTCATTAATGAAACTTTTGTAAACATAGTTTCCAAAAGTTTTGATTTAAGGTACTTTGCTTGCTTCGTCAGAGCTCATTGCCGTACCATCGTACTGTCTGCTTCGCTCTTCCTTGCCTGCGACCGTTTTCGAAAGTCTACCAGCGTGTTGACTTTATCGACACGCTGGGGGGATGTAAAATAATTCCCATAAAAAATCGAGGATGAAAAATTCCTCGATTTTTTGTTTTTTTACATTCCTTTTTTGTTTGTGGGTATATTGAAATTTATGGTATGGTTGTGGTATAATGAACAAAACAAAACCCGGAGGGTAATATGAAAAAAATCAGTATTATTATGACGTTATTTATTATATTGTCCATAGTGTTTGCACCTCAGACCACATTTGCGGCAAATGCACTTGATATTGGCGACACCGCAGTCTTGTATACTTCAGATGCATATACAAGCTATGTGCCTGTTGGAGATGTTTCAAGAAGCTATATGTGGTCATCGAGTAATTCCTCGGTAATTCAGATAGTGTCAACAAGCGGAAATATGTGTGTTGTAAAGGCTGTTGGTGCCGGCAACGCAATTGTGTCCAACACTCAATCCATGAGCTATACCTACTATGATTCCCGTCTTGGATTTATGCCCGGATATGAAACAGGCTTTGGCGATTCTTATTCATTAAAGGTTAACCCGATTCCGCCAACCTCGGTTAGTTTGCCAAGTTCTGCAAGTGTGTATGCAGGTTCAAGCACAACCCTTTCCGTAACCTATACTCCGTCCAATGCAGGAAGCTCACTTACCTGGAAAAGCAGCAACACATCTGTTGCAACGGTGTCCGACGGAACGGTCCGTGGTGTGAAACCGGGGACAGCAACCATTACTGTCACAACCGAAAATGGTCTCAAAGACACCTGCAAGGTTACGGTTACCGCAAGAGATTTGAAATTTTCATCATCCTCACCTGAAGACGGAAGCATTGACGTGTCCAAAAACAAGGTTATATCGTTCACATTCAATGATGATATTCAGTCCGGGACTGCATATTCATCTGTAACACTCAAAGATAACACAAACGGAAAAAGCGTTGACATAACAAAGGAAATATCCGGCCAAAAACTTAAAATCACTCCGTCTGAATTGATGGCAGGTCACACATATACTGCAAAGGTTCCCGCAAAAGCGGTCAAAAGCATTTACGGAAAGAATCTTACAAGTGCATCTCAAATAAGCTTTACTGTTGAAAATCTGACGTTCAAAAGCGTTACTCCCGAAGACGGAGACATAAATGTGGACCCAAATTGTGCCATTAATTTTGAGTTTGAAGAAGAACTTATGAAAGGTGATAATTTTGGGGACATATCTGTAGTAAACGCGGAAACGGGTGCAAAATTGTCCTATTATGCAGGCGTAAGCGGAACATCCCTTATAATTATGCCCTATAATCTTGAATATTTAACGGAATATGCAGTAACCATTCCCATAGGAGCCATAAAAAATGCCGATGGATTTGCGCAGACAAAAGAATATTCATCATCGTTCATAACAAAACCCGGGGAACTTGAAATACGGGAGTCGGATATTTATGACGGACAAAAGAATGTAAGCACGAAAATAGGGAAAATATACATAACCTTCAATTATCCCATATACAAAGGTGACAATTACACCGATATATCTGTTATAGATTGTGACAGAGACACTTCTGTAAGCGTTATTAAAAATGTGTCAGGCAACAATTTGATTATGAATGTGACTGGCAACATCAGATACGGTTCTGCATACAAGATAAGAATCCCTGAAAATTCTCTTGAAAACGGCGCCGGAGAGGGTATTGCCTATATGGAAATAGAGTTCGAAACGGCGTACGAAACTGTAGAGGTGCCCGAAATTTCCTTTGATGGTCAGGAGGTTGAGATTTCAAGTGAAACCTATGGTAACATATACTATACAACTGACGGAAGCGATCCGAAGGTCTACGGCGTATTGTATGAAGAACCTTTTGAAGTGAGACAGTCTGAAACTCTTGTAAGGGCTGTTGTATTTGAAAATGCTGTCATCAGCGAAGAAACAAGTCTTCTTTGCAGAACTCCTCTTGCAAATGTCGGACTGAAAAAGACTTTTGGCGGTGAGGATGTGGAGGAATATCTCGACGTTTCCTCCTATGAATACGGATATGTTGCCGTGGGATACGGAGACAAATACACTTTTGATACTGCGTTGTGGACAGATGTGTACGGAAAAGGAAGCGATGATGCAATAATTGTAAAATATGATGAAGATGGATATGTTGACTGGAAAAAGAATTACGGTTCTGCCGGTGCAGATAGTTTTGAAGGAGTCATAATAACCTCTGATGAAGATATCGTGGCGGTTGGCAATATATATTCCGGTGATGCTATGATTGTGAAATTTACAGACTATGGCTCCAGGTTGTGGTATGACACAATCGGAGGCGATTCCACTGATGCGTTTTATGGTGTGGCAGAACTTTCTGACGGATACGTTGCAGTCGGCTTCTCCCGTGCCGGTTCTTTTCAGACGGGAGACTGGGACGGGATTTCCGCCATAGGGGACAGTTCCGATGCAACAATTGTAAAATATGATTTTGAGGGTGATGTGCTGTGGCAGAAGAATTTTGGGGTTGGAGATCATTCCTGCTTTTATGATGTGGCATCATGCCCGGACGGGTTTGTTGCATCAGGAGAATGTGAAAATGATGATGGCGGCAGAGCAGGTCTGATTGCAAAGTTTGACACCAATGGTAATGAAATCTGGCGAAAGATATACGGTGGTGTGAAGGAACTGTATGCTGTGGCGACAGATGGGGATTGCTGTGTAGCTGTTGGTGGCTCGGAAGTCATAAAATTTGATTCGGACGGCGAGGTTATATGGACCAAAATTGCGGATGACTATTATACATATGAGGATATATGTGTAGATAAAGGCGGTTATGGGGCAGTTGGTAATGACGGTTCGGATGCTGTGATTGTAAAATATGACAAAGATGGCAAACTTATTATGGATGAGACATTCGGAAGCAGTAAAAAGGATTATTTTACGGGAATTGACAACACCGAAAACGGGTATGTTGTTGCAGGATATTCTGCAGGCGGCGGATTCAACAAAAATGACTGGACCGGAGTGTATGGCTACGGCCTTGAAGATGCCACCATTGTTGAATATGAATATGTTCCTCAGGAGGGTGACGTCGTATGCGACAAAACCATGTCATTAAAGGAACTGGGAATAAAGGGTAAGACATATATTTCCAAGCCCGAAAAATATGAAGTCGTCACATTTCCCGAAAATGCAGATTGTGATAAGGTGACCTGGTCTGTTGATGATGAAGATATTGCCCATATTGACCAAAGCGGATCTCTTGTTCCCAAAGGCACAGGTTGGGTACGTGTTGAGGCAAAATGCGAAGGGGTCACAACAAGATATGATGTTTATGTCACATACATTGCGCCGCCAAAGCTTGTCTATGATACCATGACAAGTGATGGTATCACATATTTTAATATACGCTGTGAAAATCCGGGAGACGGAATACGTGGCGGAACATTGGCCATAGCAGAGAAACATTCGGGTAATATACACGCAAACACCTACTTTTTTGATGATATAACGCTTTTGAATGAGGAAGATTTCTTCGGGATTTCGGCAAGTGGCATCAGCGATGGCACAATACTGAAATTTATGATGGTAAACCCTGATAATTTTGCACCTTTGGCGCAAAGCTGTGAGTTTACCTTCGGCAGTAAATGAATTGGAAATGTCAATCGGGAGGAGGCGAAAAATGAACTACACATACGGACTGAAAAAAGGAATCCCCATAGCTCTTGGCTATCTTTCGGTTTCTTTTGGGTTTGGAATATCAGCTGTTGAAAAGGGAATAGCACCTTTGGGTGCTGTGTTGATTTCCCTTTTTAATCTCACATCTGCAGGTCAGGTGGCAGGAGTAACTGTCATGGCGGCACTCGGCACGGTTATGGAGATGATTGCGTCACAGCTTGTGATAAATTTGAGATATTCTCTTATGGGAATTGCGCTCACTCAAAAACTTTCGGGAAGTTTCACTTTTTTCAAAAGACTTGTTGCATCTTTTGGGATAACCGATGAGGTTTTTGTTATGGCATCGTCAGAAAAAGGTGAGGTCACACCTTCATATATGTATGGTCTTATGACGCTTCCGATTTTAGGCTGGACTCTGGGAACATTTCTCGGGGCATTTTCCGGCTCTTTTTTGCCGGGAGGCGTGAGAGAGGCTCTTGGTCTTGCCATATACAGTATGTTTGTTGCAATAATCGTCCCTCCTGCAAGGGATTCAAAGCCCGTTGCTCTGACGGTTGTCATATCTTCTCTGATAAGTTGTCTGCTCTACTATGTGCCATATCTTAAGATGCACATATCGGGAGGCTTTGCAATTATAATATGTGCACTCATATCCTCCCTTGTTGTTGCAAAACTTTGTCCCGTAAAAGAAAAAGAGGAGGGATTGGCAGATGAATGTTAAATTTTGGATACTTCTTGTTACAATGGCTCTGACAACATATCTTGTCAGAATGATACCCTTCACGTTTTTCTCTGCAAGAATAAAATCAAAATACATAAGAGATGTTCTTTACTATATTCCCTATGCGGTTTTAGGTGCAATGACAATTCCTCATATTTTATACTCCGGAGGCTCGGTCATTCCATCGGTTGTGGGAACGGTTGTTGCATTTGTTATGGCTTTTTTCAGGTGCTCACTCATAAGCGTTGCTCTGACGGCATGTGTTTTTGCATATCTTGCAGGATTTGTTTTGTGATTCACCAAAATTCATCTTTCCAAATATAATAAGAGTAATGATGTGAAAAATGATATTTTCATATAAAGATGCAGTTATAGACGGGAGGAAGAACATGGATAATATAAACAAAACAGCTCTTTGTCATATCGGAGTCGGAGAGAAATGTGTGATAGACAAGGTGGAGTCGGAGGATGATATGAAAAGACGTCTCTATGATCTTGGTTTTGTTCCGGGTGAGAAAATTGAATGTGTCATAAAATCACCACTCGGGGACCCCAAGGCATACCTTGTTAAGAACACTCTTATTGCTTTAAGATGTGATGACAGTAAAAATATATTGGTAAAAAGATGCTGATGGTGTATGTGAAGACAAAAATTTATATATAAAATCACAAAATGGCAAAAAATACTTGCAAATTTTGAGTTTTTGAGTTATAATGCTATTATACATGAAATACAATTGGAGGTATAATTATGATATCAGCAGGCGAATTCAGAAACGGCGTGACTTTCGAACTTGATGGCAACGTATTTCAGATTGTTGAGTTCCAGCACGTAAAACCCGGTAAAGGTGCCGCTTTCGTTAGAACAAAACTTAAAAATGTTATAACAGGCGGTGTGGTTGAAAAAACTTTCAGACCTACAGAAAAAATGCCTAAAGCTCACATAGAAAGAAAGGATTATGAATATCTCTATTCCGATGGAGATCTCTATTACTTCATGGATCAGGAAAGCTATGAACAGATGCCTCTCAATGCTGAACAGCTTGGGGATTCTCTTAAATTCGTAAAAGAGAACATGGTTGTTAAAGTTCTTTCCTACAAAGGCAATGTGTTCGGTGTTGAACCCCCCACATTTGTTGAACTTGAAGTTACAGAAACAGAACCCGGCTTCAAAGGTGATACATCAACAGGTGCAACAAAACCTGCAACACTCGAAACCGGCGCTACCATTATGGTTCCTCTCTTTGTTGACCAGGGTGATTTCATCAGAGTTGACACAAGAACAGGCGAATACATGGAAAGAGTATAATCTGTCTTTTGACAATTTGAAAGGATAATATTATGGAAAACATTTCAAATCAGCTTTCATATCTCAAAGGTCTTGTTGACGGAATTAAAGTTGATCCCGAATCCGATTACGGCAGAATTTTTGAAGGTATCATAAATGTTCTGGATGAAATCAATGAATCTGTTGACGAAATTCTGGAATATCAGGACGAACTCACAGAACAGATTGATCTCATAGATGAAGATCTTGCAATCATTGAAGAAGAATTTGCAGATGAAGATGACTTTGAAGATGATGATTTCAACGATTGGGAATATTACGAAATTGATTGTCCCAAATGCGGTGCAATAGTTTGTCTTGATGAAGATTTCTTCGATACAGACAAGCCCGTTATTTGTCCGGAATGCGGTGAAGAATTCGATATAGATTTTGACACCGAAATTGACGACGAAGAATAAGATTAACAACAAATAAAAAAACAGGAAACCTGCATTTTTTGTAGGTTTCTTGTCATTTTATGAAATAATTTAGCCATTAAATTAATAATAGGAGGATAAAAATGTATACAGAACAGGAAATAAAAGAAATTAAAGAGTACGCTGCCAAACATGTATGTACTCACTATGCAGTAAATGCAGATATTGACAAACACCCCAAAATCTATGACAGAAGTGAAGGCGTTTATGTTTATGATATTCACGGTACAAGATACCTTGACACATTCGGTTCACTTCTCACAACAATTTGCGGACACAACAATCAGGCAATTATGGATGCAATGAACGAACAGTTCAAAAAAATCGACTTCTTCCCCAACTTTGGTGATGACTATTGTATGCCTGCAATTGAACTTTCAAAAAGACTCGATAAAATTATGCCCAAAGGTCTTTCGAGCTATTTCTTCGTATCCAGCGGTTCTGAAGCAAACGATGCTGCAGTTAAGATGGCTCGTTCATATCACTTGAACCGTGGAGACGTGAAACGTTATAAGGTTATTTCAAGAAACGGTTCCTATCACGGAACAACTGTTACAGCAATGTCTGCAACAGGTATTGACTACTTCAGAAAAAATTATGAACCCATGGTAAACGACTTTGTAATAAGAGCAGACGGTGCAAACTGTAAGCATTGTCACCTTGGCAAGAAGAAAGCCACATGTAATATGGACTGTCTCGCATCTCTTCGTCAGACAATCATCGACAACGATCCCGAAACAATTTCATGTCTCATTATGGATCCCCTTCCCGGTTCAAACTCAGGTTATCCCGTTCCCCCCGAAGGATATCTTCAGAAAGTTAAGGAAATGTGTCAGGAATTTGGCATTATCCTTATTTTCGATGAAATTCAGGTTGGTATCGTAAAGAGCGGCGCAATGTTTGTTTCCGAACTCTTTGGCGTTACTCCCGACATCCTTACAACTGCAAAATCACTCACCAATGGTGTAATGCCTATGGGTGTTTGTGCAATGAAGCAGGAAATTATGGATTCCTTCCGTGAAAAGCCCGGCAATGAATTTGTATCAGGTAACACATTTGGAGCTCACAACCTTGCTTGTGCTGCTGCAATTGCAACACTTGATTATATCGAAGAAAATAACCTCATTGACAGATGTAATGAACTTAGCGCATACATAAAAGAACAGATTGAAGTTCTCATGAAGAAATTTGACTTTGTGTCAGGGTATGAAGGCCTCGGTCTTATGCTTTGTATCGAACTTGCATATACAAAAGGCGATGAACTCATTCCTCTCAATCCTGACTATCACGTTGGAACATTCATCAACGATTTCTGCTATGACAACGGACTTATTATGAGAAATAATGATGACCTCATTGTTGTTGCTCCTCCCGTTGTATTCACAAAAGAAAATGTTGATGAAATGATGGCAATTTTTGATAAAGCATTGACTGCTGCAAAAGAAAAATTCAATCTGTAATAAAGTTTCCGAAAAATAACGAGGCTTGCAAAAACAAACTGTTTTTGCAAGCCATATTTTTTTGTAACACATTAAAGATTTTTCTGATAATAAGTGATTTCAAAAATATGTATATCTTAGAATATAATTTAATCTTCGAAATACAGTAGTTTATATGGTGGTATTTCAAGAGCTTTAGCAATTTTGAACAGGGTATCTAATGAAATTGCCTTGTATATGTTTGGTGCCTCGATTTGTCCGATAAATGACACCCCGCAATTTAAAATTTCTGCAAGTTGTTCCTGAGTTAAGGATTTCAGTTTTCGATAATAGGATATTTTCAACCCTATTTTGATATAATTATCTTTGAATTCTATATTCATATTAACCACCCATTTATAATTTTAATATATTGACAATTAAATATAAATATGATAAAATTAAT
>JAZONV010000094.1:0-53192 GCA_045654685.1 Clostridia bacterium
AGCAAGCAAAGTGCCTTAAATCAAAACTTTTGGAAACTATGTTTACAAAAGTTTCATTAATGACTATTTACATCTTGAATATACTTTTCTCAAAAATTTTAAGCCCGCACTTTGCGATGCGGGCTTTTTCGACAGTCTGAAATCCCGGACTTTAATCCGTGATTTATCCTTGTCTGTTGTTTTCAGATGTTTTGCAGGTGAGAAACACAAAAATAAAAATCCGCACACATATGTGTACGGATTAAGATAGCGGCAGACGGATTTGAACCATCGACACTGCGGGTATGAACCGCATGCTCTAGCCAACTGAGCTATGCCGCCATATTTATTGTCGCATCAGCAACATCAAATATTCTACTATAAAAGTTTTGGTTTGTCAATACTTTTTTTGAAATAATTTCAATAAATTCTAAATTTTTTTAAATTTATATGAATTTAAAGGAAAAGGAGGGATAATTTTGAGGATATTAAAGCAAAAAAAGGTAATTTGCCTTCTGATAATAGTATTTGTTTTAATTATTAGGCATATTATATGTTTTAATACATCATTTTTCATTCCTGACTATGATTTCCAATCTATAGAAAATGAAATAGCTCTTTCCGAAAACGATACAGACTATGAAAGGATCAGCAAATATACGGGGTTGTCTCCGTTTGCATCAATGGAAATGATAGAGAGCGGAGAAAAAGACAAAGTTTTAAGACTCAATAAAATGTACTTTGAGGCCCCGGGATACAAAAGAGAGTATATTGCCTTTCCCATAACAGCCCAGGAAAGAAATGATAAACCAAGACCTCCCATGGCAAAGCTCAGAAACGGCGATATATTAATCACCTACAACACTCACACATTAGACTGGCGTCATGGTCATGCTGCAATTGTTGTAAATGAAGATGAAGGTATCATTCTTGAACACATGGCAATTGGACAGACCTCTGTTCTTTCATATGCATCAAAATGGGCAGGTTATCCGGGATTCATAATACTGAGACACCCCGATGAGGAAATGGCAAAA
Source organism: Clostridia bacterium (assembly GCA_045654685.1). Taxonomy (GTDB): domain Bacteria; phylum Bacillota; class Clostridia; order UMGS1810; family UMGS1810; genus RGIG1828. The sequence continues at coordinate 1,017 of JAZONV010000094.1, forward strand.
AAAGCTTCGCAATATGCTTTTGAAAATCTTGTTGATATTCCCTACAGTATCTTTGCCGGCATAGTGGATAAAGATATGTCCGATGATGATATAATTAAATCATCTCATTGTTCTCATATAGTATGGCAAGCCTATATGGCTGCCGGATGTGATATAGATTCTGACAAAGGATTTGTTGTAACACCGAAAGACATAGCAATGAGCGATGAACTTAAAATTGTTCAGATTTTCGGAATCAATCCCAAAGAATATAAAGACAGGTTTTTATATTAAATATATGTTACCTGAATAAAATACAGTTGACTAATTCTAAAAAGTGTGATATATTGTATATGTTATTTAATGAAAGAGAGGTTATTTTGATAATGGATTCAGACGCGGGCGATAGTAACGCTGAATTTACTGTTATTAATAATATATATGAGGCATACCTGCGTAATTGCTTTAATATACGCAGGCGTGCCTTTTTGTCTTTGAAAAAGGTTATAATCTGATTATAACGGCTTTTTTCGGTATATATTATCATTATTAATTACAGGAGATTATAAAATGAATTATACGTATTTAATATCAATTTGTATATTGGTTCTTTTGTCGGGATATTTTTCGGCAACGGAAACAGCATTTTCTTCGCTGAATAAAAACAGACTCAAAACAATGGCAGAAAAGAATAAGCGCGCAAAACAAGCGCTGAAACTTTCTGAAAACTATGACAAACTCATCACAACAATTCTTATCGGAAATAATATTGTTAACATTGCAGCGGCATCTTTGGGAACACTTTTCTTCATGCAAATAGACGAGGCAAACGGTGCGACAATATCCACGATTGTTATAACAGTTGTTGTTCTTATTTTCGGAGAAATTTCTCCAAAGAGCATAGCAAAGGATTGTCCTGAAAAATTTTCGATGTTTTCAACTCCCTATATTAATGCGCTTATGTGGTTGTTTACACCGCTTAATTTCATATTCACCCAATGGAAGAGATTTCTCACATATGCGCTCAAAATTGAAGACACACAAAAAATCAGTCAGGAAGAACTTATCATGCTTGTTGAAGAGGTTGAACATGAGGGAAGCATTGATACCGACGAGAGTGACCTCATTAAAAACGCCATAGAATTCAATGACAGAAAAGCAGAAGATATCCTCACTCACAGAGTTGATATTGAAGCAGTTGCTCTTGATTCATCACTTGATGAAATATCTGAACTTTTCTCCCAGACACAGTTTTCACGTCTTGTGGTTTATGAAGAGAATATTGACAATATTGTAGGTGTAATACACCTTAAAGATTTCTATACGGATGAAGTGGTGAAAAAAGATGGTATTTCATCAATCATTTCAAAACCTGTCTACATCCAGAAGTCGGAAAAAATTAGTGATATATTAAAAATTCTTCAAACCAACAAATCTCATATGGCAGTCGTAATTGACGAATATGGCGGAACACTTGGTATTGTCACCATGGAAGATATCCTTGAAGAACTTGTAGGAGAAATCTGGGACGAACATGATGAGATTGTGGAAGATTTTGTTGAAGTTGATGCCAATACATATGATGTAGACGGCTCGTTGAACTTTGATGATTTTTGTCAGGAATTTGACATTGAAGCAGAAGCCGAAAGCGTATCTGTGGGAGGCTGGGTAATGGAACAGCTTGGAAAAATTCCTGAAAACGGTGAAAGCTTTGAATTTGAAAATATGCATGTAACAGTAATGGAAACTGATTCTCATCGTGTCACAAAAATCAGGGTTGTAATAACACCTGTTGAGACAGAAGACGATGAGGATGAAGATTGATAAATAAGATAACATAAACAGGTATGTAAAAGAGGCTTTGAATAAGTTTTTATATGATAATTGCTTGGTAAAAGAAAGGAAAATCAATATGAAAACATACTACGGAGTAGATTTGGAAAAACAAAGACTCAGACTCATAAGTTCATCAAAGGCCGAATTTATAATCAATGACATAATAGAAAAGGCGGATTTGTGTCTTTCGAAAGAATATCTACATCTTAAAATGAGTGAATATATGCTTTATGAAGAAACAGGAAACAGGAGTATATATGAAAGACCATATTTTGAACGCAGAAATGATTGTGCCTATGTTGCATTTTCATATTGGCTCACAAAAGATGAAAAATATATAAAACAATTGATAGATCTTATATTCATGATATGTGATGAATATACCTGGTGTCTGCCTGCTCACACAAAATTATAGTTTCGGCGATCCAAAAGTAGCAGACACAATGGTTTCTGTTGATTTGTTTGCCGCTGAAACAGCAAGACTTTTCACCGATGTTTTGGCATCGGTAGGAGACAGACTTCCGGATTATGTATCGGATAGAATTAAAATAGAAATCAGTCGCAGAATTATCGAACCAATGAAGGTCTATGACTTCAAATGGAAAACAGAAACAAACAACTGGGCTGCTGTTTGTGCTGCAGGTGTCGGAATGGCACTTTTGCATTTTGGAAGTACTGAAGATGTTGAACGTGTTCTGCCGATGCTCTATGATTCCATAGAATCCTTCCTTTCAGGCTATGGGACAGACGGATGTTGTCAGGAAGGTTATGCATATTGGAACTACGGATTTGGTCATTTCCTGGTTTTTGCCAGAACAGTTCTTGACTATACAAATGGTCAGGTGAACTATTTTAAGAGAGATATTGTTAAAAAGATAGCTCTCTATCCCCAAAATGTCCGTATGAGCAAACATAAGATAATTTCTTTTTCTGATGGTTCTTCTGAATTTACATTCAGTGCAGGTGCTATGAGTTATCTGAAAAAAATATACGGAGATGTTTTTGAAAACCCCGATCTTTCACTTGGAACAAATTCCGGGAATGTATATTCAATAAAGGAACTCTTGTGGTTCGACACAGACTATGAATCTGTAACACCAAAAAATAATGTTATATATTATGACCATGCCCAGTGGTATATTAAGAAAAATGACAAATTCAGTTTTGCTGCAAAAGGTGGACATAACAATGAACCGCATAATCATAATGATATCGGAAGTTTTATGATTGTGACAAAAAATGATGAAATTCCATTGGCAGATTTTGGGTGCGGAGTTTATGACAAAAAAACTTTTGACATAAACTACAGATACGATATGCTTGTAAATAGTTCCCGCGGACATAGTGTTCCCGTTATCAACGGCCAATACCAATGTTTTGGTGATGAATATAGAGCAAAAAATGTGTGTCATGGAGATGACTTCTTTTCCCTTGAGCTTACCGATGCATACCCAAAAGGTCTTATAGATAAAATATCCAGAAGATTCAAAATAACGGATGATTCCGTGATTATGGAGGATATTTTCGAATTTAATGAGAATACCAACTCCGTTTTTGAGAGAATTGTAAGTTGGTCAGAACCTGAACTTGGAGACGGATTTGTGAAATTCGCAAGTGCAAAAGTTGTTTATGACAATGAAAAATATGATGTGAAAATTGGTAATGAAACCTACAGATCTCACGAAGACCTTTATGATATATGCGCATATTTGGTGGATTTTGTGCCAAAAAGCTTATCGGAAAAAGTTTTCAGATGTGAAATAACAATCGAATAAGTTTTATGAAAAAAATATCCAAAATCTTTTATAATCAACATGTATAAAAATACCATTGATAATGTTTGCAGGTTATGATACTTTAGGTGTGTAAAATAATTCAAAAGAGTTATTTTACACACCCTTTGATTTATTGCCACAAGATTGAAAGGAGAACAATCATGATTTTTCCATCCCCACAGTTTTATGAGAGTATTGATGGTACTTACAAATTGAAAAATATATATGATACAGCGGATTTGTATTCCATGTGGCTTGCTTTGAAAGATGGCAATAGCGATATTTCATATAGAACCGATTCCGGTTTTTCAGAGGATGAATATGAAATAGCAATTGGTGAAGAAGGAATAACCATCACATCATCGGGAGATACAGGCAAGTTCAGAGCAATAACCACACTCAGACAATTGATTGATGAAGGTGATGAAATTTCTTGTTGCAAAATAAAAGATTTTCCAAGCTTCAGGAAAAGAGCATATATGCTCGAAGTGAGTGTTAGAATCCCTTGCATGGCAACATTAAAAGCTTTTGTAGATAAACTTGCAGAACTTAAATACAACGAGTTTCAGCTCTATATGGAAGGTATGTGTTATAAATTCGAAGCATATTCCGACCTTATATCTCACGAATGCCTTGGCCCTTGCGAGATGGACGAATTGGACAAATATTGTCGTGAGCGTTTCATAGAACTCATTCCAACACTAAATGGTTTCGGACACATGTCAGACTGGCTGAAAACTTCACGGTTTTCTCATCTGTCTGTCGGACCTGCCGATTGGGGAACGCTTGACATCACAAACCCCGAAGCATATGAGCTTGTTTCGAATACATATCAATCTCTTTTGCCACATTTCAGATCTGAGTATGTAAACATTGGTCTTGATGAGGTAGGAGGTCTTGGAAAATATCAACTTGAGGAAATATGCAACGAAAGAGGAAAAGGTAATGTATATCTTGACTGGCTTTGCACTCTTTCTGATCTTTGCAGGAATGAATATAACAAAAAAGTAATGTTTTGGGACGATATGCTTCCCGGGTTTTCTGATGAATCTCTGAATCGCATACCGGAAGATGCAACGGTGATGAGTTGGTCCTATGATGTGATACAGACGCAGATGTGGGCAGAAAAGGTTATGAAATATTCGGAGAAAGGGTTACGCTTTTACATGTGTTGTTGTAACGACACGTGGAACACTTTCACAGGACGATCAGAGATTGCAAATTTCAATCTTCGATCAGCAGGCGATATTGGAGTAAAATATGGTGCAGAAGGCTATATGCTTACAGACTGGGGAAATAACGGACATCCTGAGTTTTTGCCCATGAGTTATAATTACTGTGCTTTAGGAGCTCAGAATGCATGGAATGTTGAAGTGGAGCAAAATGGCGGATACAACAAAAACAACTTTGTATATAACGCCCGCAAGTATGCAGACAGATATATGTATAAAGCAAATCTTGCAAAACACGTTGCACGACTTTCTGATTATTATGCATTGGAACCCGAAAGACCGTTTGGTGTGACATGTTGTTTTTACTCAATAATATGCTCCATGTCGGAAAAGCAATTTGAAGTATGGTTCAATATAGACGATTTCTTTGATGACATTCCTTTCTATTTCACAAATGTGAAAGAATATGTTGAAAAAATAATTTCTGATATTGAAAAAGAATCCGACGGCACAATCACTCAAAGGGAAATTCTGATTGATGCAAAATTTGTTCTTCTCGGTGCAAGACTAATGCTTCACAGATACAATTCCAATGATAAAGAGGAAATACAGTTGAGCATTTCAATGATAGATGAGCTTTCGGCGGAATACAGAGAACTGTGGAACAGCATGTATTACGAATTCGGATGCAATATATTCACGGAAAAACTTCTCGAAAGAAAAAAAGAGCTTTTGGAATTGTTAAATAAATAATTTTTACCTAAAAAAAATGGTGATGCGATTTTGATTCGCATCACCATTTTTTAATGTGTAGGAATTTGCGTTGAATTTAGTTCGTGAGATGAGATGTCAACGATGTTGTGCTCGCGATATGGGTGCAGGCACCGCTTGCTTTTTATGCATAAATTTATATGTTTAAAACTCATGTTTTTCCTCAAAGTTCCTGATCTCCCACGTCTTTTATCCATTGACGCAGGAAATATTCACTTTCAAGACCTATTCCCATAACGCAGTTTGTCAGGAAAATAATCCCTTCAATTCTTCCTTCCTTAAGCCATTTGAGACCTGTGTCGCATTGGGTTTTCAAAAGATGTGTGGGAATAGCTTTTTTTGTCTGATAGTCAAACATATATATACCGAGCATTATTTTCTTTCCCGGCAGACGTTTTTCATATTGTGAAAGATTCTCATCAAGCTTCAATGCGTCATTAACGTCCATGCTCCACACAGTAATTCCGTCAATAGGTTCAAACATTTCTTTGCTGTATCGGTCAAGTTGAGCCACATAACATGTGGTCCACATTTCAATTTTCTTGTGTGCTTTATCAAGCCTTTCTCGTGATTCTCTCAAAAATTTGGTGAGATATTCTTCGCCGTGTTTTTCTCCATTGGGGTCTTCTTGTCTGCATGTGAAATCATCATAGAATGCGCCGATAACGTTTGGATATTTTTCTGAAAGATGGCATATATATTCTTCTTCATTTCCGTTTCTGAAGCCGGCAGAACCGGTAACGCTCCACATAACATTTTTCATGTTGCAAAAACTTTCCATATATCCGTATGCATCTTTGGAAAAAGGTACGGGAATTCCGTCGGAACACACCATTATAATATTATTCACGCCAAGCATATGTGCTCCCTCTGTGGGAGTAATCCTTGACCACATACTGTTTATTCCTTCAGCTCCAACAAAGTAGGGGTCATCATCGTGAGGACGGCTTGCAAAAAGCCAAAGTTTATCTCTTACAACAAGGTTTTTTTCGTTCATATTCAATCTCCATTTATCAGCTGTTTCTCATCCATACAGCCATTTTCACGCTACCGTCATAAACTCTTCCTGTCGATGAATAATCTGTCAAAGTGATAAATTCGCCATTTGAAAGAGGTACATCAACTTTTATAATACATTCAAACGGGATTTTCGTTGTGCTTTCTTTAGAATCAACAGTTCCGTCTTCAGCTATAACGATATCAAGAGGATCACCATTTTTATTACCCAGTCTTGTCTCTGTTGCAAGCATAATCGGTCCACGTCTCAGGGCAATGTGATTCTTGGCAAGGGGGTCTTCTCTGTCAAAGGTTGGCACTACGTAGTTATAATCCCAGATAACCTTGTTCATCAGAACCTGACTGTCATATGGAACAGGACGAATCACGGTTGTTCTCATGTCAAAGCAAAGTTCAATTTTGTCTCCCTTTGACCATTGTTTTTTCAAGGTTATATATCCGTCAGTTGTACTTTCGGAAGTTCCGTTAACTTTTACAGTAGTGTTTTTGCTCCAGTAGGGATTTCTGATAAGAATTTCAAAATCTTCATTTTTCTCAACGTCAATATATATTTCAACATTACCGTCTTTTGGATATAATGTTTTTGTTGTTATGGTGATAGGCTCGCCGTTCGGAGTCTTTGTTTTTACGGTTCCGTCAATAAACATATTGATGGCAATAGAGTGTTCATTTCCGAGAACATGAGTTTTATGTAACATTCCGACACCTGCCGAACCGATGCATGCACAACAACCATAGTAGGAATTGTCAGCCATAACTTGTTTTCCACCGGCAGTTGTGCCTCTTGCTCCCCACACAAGTGGGCTGTAGCTGTCAAAGGGCATGGGATCCATAATACATTCGGGAGTGGTTTTGATAGTGTTAAAATCAACATATCCTCCTGTGTTGAATGTGCCAAGATATGCATTGTAGAATGATGTTTCAAAGGCATCAATATATTTTGGGTCACCGGTAATTTTGTATATTCTGTTCATAAATTTCATCAAAGTGACAGTTACACAGGTTTCCTGGGAAAAATCGCTGTTTGTGGTGTTTGCCTGACGAACTGTGGAATGGTCAAAAAGTTCCTCGGTGCATCCGCAACTTCCGATAACCGTGAAATCACTTTCGAGAATTTTGTCTGCAAAGTTCACAACAGTTTGTCCGGATTTTTCGTCCCCGGTTATAATATAGTATTCCAAAAGCCCTTCAAAGCAGGAAATTAATTCGTATGCTTTGGTTACGGGATACTGATAGGGATAGAGTTCATTTTCAAAAGCGAGGTTGAAAATATTTTCAATTTCACATGCACCAAGTTCTATAATGTATCGGGAAAATTTCAGATATTTTTCATCATTTGTCAAGGCATACAATCTGACAAACGATTCGAGAATAGAAGATGAATTAACACCACGCCACAGGTGTGTTGTAGCTGTTATGGAAATTTTCTCTTCTTCATCTCCGATTTTGCTGATAATATAATCTGCCTGAGAGCGAAGGGATGAAATAATTCTGTCTTTAAGTTCGCCGTCTTTGCATATTTCCAGAAAATACTCCATTCCCAGCATAACATACTTTCTGCACCACATATCCCAGCCGTTAAACTCTTTTTCAACGCTGTATGTGGATATTCTTCCTGATTCGTCGCCGGATTCAATCATGTCAATGATGGTTGTTTTCAAAATGTCATAAAGTTCCTCATCTTTTGTATATGAATAGCAAAGGGATGCACCACGCATGGTTTTTCCCCAGTATTCGCCTCTCCAACCATTGTCTATAATATCTGCATATGTGCGGAACTGATTAACAAATTTTTTCCATAAATCAGGTTTCAGGAGTTGTTTTTCATGTACAAATCGGTATGCTTCGTCCACAAAACCGTTATACTTAAAATTTGCGCTGTCATCTGTAAAATATTTTTCTCTCTTTCTGTTTTGTTTCATTTCAATTCACCCTTTCCTTTGCTTGCCATTCTGTATTTGAGTGGGGTTAGCCCCGTCTTTTCACGAAACAGTTTGAAAAATCTTGTTCTGTTGGAAAATCCGCACTCGTCCAATATAGCTTCTATAGAGCGGTTGGTATCACAAAGCAGTTTCTTTGCTTTTTTTATTCGGCAATCCATAAGATATTTTGTGAAACTCATTCCGGTATACTCTTTGAATTGGACACACAAATGAGATTGTGTATAAAAACTGTTCGTGGCAATATCTTTGAGAGTGATTGATTCGCCACAGTTTTCGTTTATATAATCAAGTAAATCCTGATTAATCGGAAAAACATCATTCATGCGAAATTTCATTTTTCTGAACACCAGTATCAAAATAAGATTAAGAATGGATTTTGTCATGAAATTACTGCCGGTTTCTCCCTTTTCCTGCTCATTTAATGTCCATTCAATAAGTTCTTCAAATCTCATTCTTTCATGGCTTCTGAAATGAATTACACAGCTGTTTGTGTTAATCAAGCTTTCAAATTCGCCAAAATTTTTTGTTTCAAGAAGTGAAAATGCATTTCCCGTATTTTTAAGTCCCTGATCTATATAATCAAGTTTAAACATAATGTCGGCATAACGAAGTTTTCCGGCGGGCTTTATGCTGTGGGTACAATTGTAATTCAGGAAAATCAAATCTCCTTTTCTCACAGGAATTTCTTTCCCGTTTACAACATGGACACCATTACCGTGAAACGTGTAGACCAGTTCTACAAAATCATGAGTATGGGTTGGAGAATTTTTCTCAATTTCCCAGTGGTTTATCCAGTATCCTCTGTCAAGAGTATAATTGCTTTCATTTAACTCGAATGTATTTGCCATTTAAGGATACACTCCTTTATACATTTGATTGCTAATAATTATAACTGATTGAATTTGTGTAATTTTAATGTGAATAAATTCTATCATACCAAAAGAATTTTTTAAAGTATAATTCTACGCAAAAAAAGTATTCGTTTTTTCGATTTATCATTAAAATGATACAATATTGTTATAACAAACTACAATTTTAAAAAAGAGGCGTAAAATAATTCTTACGAACTATTTTACGCTCTCCTGGGGAAAGTATTATTTGATTTTTTCTTCTCCGTTACGTTTAAGCATCATTGCTCTTACCTTTAATGGGAGACCAAAGAGGTTGATGAATCCTGCAGAATCTTTCTGATCGTAAACTTCATCTTCAGCAAATGTTGCAATATCTTCGTCGTAGAGTGAGTAGGGTGAAGTTGTTCCTGCAGGTGTGCAGTTGCCTTTGTAAAGTTTAAGACGAACTTTACCTGTAACAGTTTCCTGTGTTGAATCAACAAAAGCGGAAAGCGCTTCACGAAGAGGAGTATACCACAGACCGTCATATACAAGTTCTGCAAATTTGTTTGCAACTTCCTGTTTATAGTGGAGAGTCTGTTTGTCGAGACAGAGGTATTCAAGTTCTTTGTGTGCTGCGTAAAGAATTGTTCCGCCCGGTGTTTCATACACACCTCTTGATTTCATACCAACAAGTCTGTTTTCAACAATATCATCAATACCAATACCGTTTGCACCGCCGATTTCGTTGAGTTTTTTGATAAGTTCAACAGGGCCGTATTCAACGCCGTCGATTTTTGTGGGAATACCTTTTTCAAAATCAATTTCAATATATGTAGGTTTGTCGGGAGCCTTTTCAGGTGACACGCCAAGCATAAGAATCTTATCATAATTGGGTTCGTTTGCAGGGTTTTCAAGGTCCTGACCTTCGTGAGAAAGATGCCAGATGTTTCTGTCCATGGAGTAGTTGTGTTCTTTTGTTACCGGAACGGGAATTCCTCTTTCCAAAGCATAATCAATTTCATCTTCTCTTGATTTAATGTCCCAGATTCTCCAGGGAGCAATAATTTTCATTTCGGGAGCAAGTGCTTTTATTGTAAGTTCAAAACGAACCTGGTCATTACCTTTACCTGTGCAGCCGTGACAAATTGCGGTAGCACCTTCTTTTCTTGCAATTTCAACAATTCTTTTTGCAATACAGGGACGTGCATGGGATGTTCCGAGAAGATATTTTCCTTCATAAACAGCCTGAGCCTTTAATGTGGGCCAGATAAAATCTGTTACATATTCTTCCTGAAGATTTTCTATATAGAGTTTGGAAGCGCCGGTTTTGAGGGCTTTTTCCTCTAATCCTTCGGTTTCTTTACCCTGACCGACATCACCACAAACTGCGATAACTTCATAATCATAGTTTTCCTTAAGCCAGGGGATGATGATAGATGTATCAAGTCCGCCGGAATAAGCTAATACAACTTTTTCTTTTGACATATTGACTTACCTCCAAATAAGTGTTATAATACTGTATGATAATTATTATAAGACAAAGAAATAAAAAATGCAATACTCAAAAAGTGAATAAAATATTGAATAATTTTTAAAAATAATGTATAATATGCATAAATATACGGGAGGCACTAATGATTATATTAGGAATAGACCCGGGATTTGCAATTGTTGGTGTAGGTGTTATAGAATATAAAGGAAACAAATTTCGCACAATTGATTATTATGCCATAACCACAAAAGCAGGACTTGCTCTTGAAGAAAGACTCAAAACCATATATGACGGTGTATGTGAGGTTATAGATAAGTATAAGCCTGATTATATGGCAATAGAAGAACTTTTTTTCAATAACAATGCAAAAACCGCAATTCAGGTAGGGCAGGCAAGAGGTGTTATTCTTCTTGCGGCAGTAAATAAAAATGTCAAAATTTTTGAATATACTCCTCTGCAGGTAAAACAATCTGTTGTGGGATACGGAAGGGCAGACAAATGTCAGATTCAGCAAATGACAAAGGCGATTCTTTCTCTTTCGGAAATCCCAAAACCTGATGATGTGGCTGATGCTCTTGCTATTGCAATATGTCATGCCCATTCTCATCGTATGGTTAAAATGGGTGTTCATATGTAGTCGGGATATAAAATTTTTATGATAATATCTTTTTATTTGAATTTGAAAATGGATAATTTTAAATATGTTTTGGATAAGTACTATTATTTTTTTTGCGGCGTGATGTCTGATATAATATTAAATAATCAGTCAATCAGTAAAATTATTAACTGAATTTATAGGAGGAATTCATATGAAATGTATCAATGAACAGTTGAAAACTCTCGTAACAGATGAATATGATGTAGCAGTCTGCGGAGGGGGCTTTGCCGGGATTTCTGCAGCCCTTGCATCTGCAAGACAAGGTAAGAAAACTGTGCTTTTTGAAAAGCAATATATGCTTGGCGGACTTGGAACTGCAGGAATTGTTACGATATATCTGCCTCTTTGTGACGGAATGGGACACCAGGTTACCTATGGAATAGCAGAAGAACTTTTCAGACTTTCGATTTTGCACGGTGCAGAGGCAAGATATCCTGAAAATTGGCTTGACAATGAAGGCACGAGGGGAAAAGACGACAAAAGATTTGAAGTTCAGTATAATCCTCAGATTTTTGCCGTACTTGCTGAAAAACTTCTCATTGAAGCAGGCGTCAATATCATATATGGAACATATGTTGTTGATGTAGTTATGAAAAAGGGTAAAATAACCCATGTAATAACAGAAAACAAATCGGGAAGACGTGCCTATAAAGCAATTTCTGTGGTTGATGCTACCGGCGACTGTGATATTGCTCATTTTGCAAATGCACCCACAGAAAAATTCGAACAGGGAAATGTTCTTGCTTCCTGGTACTATTCACTCGGAGAAGAAGGATATCACCTTAATATGCTCGGATACTGCGATATTCCCGATGAAGAAAAAAATGACGAAAATGCTCCGCCCACTCTTTCTGATATTCGTTTTTCAGGTCTTGACGGTGAGGAACTTTCCAAACAGATGTGTATGTCTCACAGCAGTATGTATGCTGATATCTTGAAAAAAAGGAAAGAATGTCCGGATATTTTACCGGTTACAATGGCAACCATCCCTCAGGTCAGAATGACCAGAAGAATTGTTGGAGAATATGAACTTTCCCACACTCAGGAACACACATATTTTGATGACTCAATAGGCATGGTGTCCAACTGGAAAAAAAGAGGTCCTGTATACGAGGTTCCATTTAAAACTCTGTATTCTTCAAAGGTGAAAAATCTTATTTGTGCCGGCAGATGCACAAGCGTTGAAGAAACCATGTGGGATATAATGAGAGTTATTCCTTGTTGTGCTCTCACAGGTCAGGCGGCAGGTACTGCGGCTGCAATGTCAGATGATTTTTCAAAACTTGATGTAAAAAAACTTCAGGATGTCTTAAGAAAAAACGGGGTTATACTTCACGAAAAAGAAATACTGTAAATCGTATTTGTCTCGTTATTAACTCATATGACATAATAGCACAGTGGATAAAAATATAATTCTTGAAAAAAAACAAATAATATGGTACAATTTATAAAGTGTAATCTTATAAATTGTACCTTTTACTTTTTCGAAAGGAATTATATTATGTTTAGTTATATTAGCGGAAAATTAATTGAAAAAAATAAGGATTATGCTGTGATTGATGTATCAGGCGTAGGCTTTAAAATATATACGTCTCTCACTTCATTATCCGACCAGTCGCTACAGAAAGGCGATAATGTTACATTTCACACATATCTGTACATAAAAGAGGGTATTATGGATTTGTACGGATTCTCAACCAAAGAAGAACTCAGCCTTTTTGAACTTCTCATATCTGTCAGCGGAGTAGGGGCAAAAGGTGCAGTATCCATACTTTCTGTTGCATCCCCCTCAAAACTTAGCCTTTCAATTGTTTCAGACGATGTCGCAACCATAAAAAAAGCCTCGGGTATAGGTGCGAAAACTGCTCAGAGAATATGCCTTGAACTTAAAGATAAAATTAAAAACGAAGACATCATTTCAAAAGACACAGATGCTTTTGTATCAGTTTCTGACATTACATCTGATTCGGCAAGACAGGATGCAATAAGTGCTTTAATTGTACTTGGCTATTCAAATCAGGAAGCGCAAAGGGCAGTAGGAAGTGTGAAAGAGACATTTGATGATGCCGAAAGTTACATAAAACACGCTTTGAAGAATCTTTTATAAATACCCATGGAAGAAGAGGGGATGAAAAGTTATGGAATTTGATGACAGAATTGTATCAAATATGGATATCGGTGATGACTCTGTTCAGGAGTATGGCATCAGACCGAGAATTCTTGATGAATACATAGGACAACAAAAAGTTAAAGAAAATCTTAAGGTATATATCGAAGCGGCAAAAGAGAGAAAAGAAGCCCTTGATCATGTTTTGCTCTACGGACCTCCCGGTCTTGGCAAAACAACTCTTGCAAACATAATTGCAAATGAAATGGATGTTAATATTCACGTAACATCAGGCCCTGCAATCGAAAAACAGGGCGACCTTGCGGCGATCCTTACAAACCTTGGGGAACACGATGTACTTTTCATAGATGAAATTCATCGTCTCAGCCATAGTGTTGAGGAAATTCTCTATCCTGCAATGGAAGATTATGCGGTGGATATCATCCTCGGAAAAGGCCCCAGTGCCCGCTCAATCCGTCTTGACCTTCCAAAATTCACCCTGGTCGGTGCAACCACAAAGGCGGGAAATATGACAGGCCCCTTGCGTGACCGTTTCGGAGTTATTTCAAGACTTGAACTATACACAAATGAAGAACTTACTACAATTGTAAAAAGAAGTGCATCAATTCTTGGAGTTCAGATTGATGAAGACGGTGCAAGGGAAATTGCATCCCGTTCACGAGGAACACCGAGAATTGCCAACAGACTTTTAAAAAGAGTGAGAGACTTTGCCCAGATTATGTCAGACGGTAAAATCACGAAAAAACTTGCTGATGAAGCTTTGACAAGAATAGAAGTTGATAAAATCGGCCTTGATTCAACCGACAGAAATGTCATTACCACAATGATAAAAACTTTCGGCGGCGGCCCTGTCGGCCTTGACACATTGGCCGCAACAACAGGTGAGGACAGCAACACCATCGAAGATGTTTACGAACCATATCTCCTTCAACTGGGATTCATCAACCGCACTCCGAGAGGCAGAACGGTTACAAAAGCGGCATATGAACATTTTGGCATACCATTTGAACAATGATTGGATAATAAATTTAATTTTTGCAATACAAAAGCTCAACATTAAATCAATATATGGTTTAATGTTGAGCTTTTGTTTAACAGATAAATTTTAGTTTTGTTCACTTTTTTGCTGATTTCTGAAATCTTCAATCTTTTTAAGATATTTTATTGCCTGGGAAACATTCTGAACTCCAAGAAGTTTCATCCCGTAATTATTTGTCACAGATTCTGCATTTCCCATTGGGAGAATACAAAATTCAAATCCCATTTTTGCCGCTTCGGAAATTCTCTGCTCGCAAAAACCGATGTTTCTCACTTCGCTTGTAAGACCGACTTCTCCGAGAATAATGGTTTTTGAATCTATGACAAAATTTTTCAGATTTGATGCAATGGCAACAATAACAGCAAGGTCTGTGGCGGTTTCAACAAGTTTTATGCCCCCAACAACATTTATGTACACATCATGATTCTGCATGGGGAATCCAAGTTGTTTTTCAAGAATAGATGACAAGAGAATGCTTCTGTTAAAATCCAGACCTGTTGCCATTCTTCTTGGGTTGCCAAATCCGGTGGGACTGCATAGTGCCTGAACCTCTGCAAGTATTGGTCTTGTGCCCTCAAGAGTGCAGACAACGGTAGAACCGCTTGCATTTTCCGCTCTTCCGGAAAGGAGCATGCTTGATGGATTTTTCACCTCCGAAAGTCCCGCCTCTCTCATTTCAAACACGCCAATTTCATTTGTTGAACCGAAACGATTTTTGACTGTTCGGAGAATTCTGTAGCTTTGAGTTCTTTCCCCCTCAAAATACAGCACGCAGTCAACCATGTGTTCAAGAACTCTGGGGCCTGCAATGCTACCGTCTTTTGTAACGTGACCAACAATGAAAACCGCAACATTGTTTTCTTTTGCGTATCTCATAAGATAATGTGTTGCTTCTCTCACTTGTGTAACGCTGCCCGGGGCAGATGATATATCGTTTTTGAAAATTGTCTGAATTGAATCAATAATAACTATTTCGGGACGAACATCAATAGCAGATGATAAAATTGTTTCCAATTCTGTTTCGGGAAGAACGTACAAACTGTTGTTTTCAATTCCAAGTCTTGATGCTCTCATTTTAATCTGTGCAGCAGATTCTTCTCCTGATACATACAACACCGATTTTTCACCGGCTATATTATTGCAAATCTGCAAAAGAAGGGTGGATTTTCCGATTCCGGGATCTCCGCCCACAAGTATAAGTGAGCCTTTCACAATTCCGCCGCCGAGAACACGATCAAGCTCACCAATTCCTGAAAGTATTCTTTCGTTCTCATCTGTATCTATATCACTCAATTTTTTGACTACACCCGATGATGGTGATGAGAGCTTAACGTCATAGCGTGACGGTGGGAGTTCTGCTTCTTCGTTCATAGTGTTCCACGAATTGCATGAC
The DNA here is from genome assembly GCA_045654685.1 of Clostridia bacterium. Classification (GTDB taxonomy): domain Bacteria; phylum Bacillota; class Clostridia; order UMGS1810; family UMGS1810; genus RGIG1828. The sequence goes on from JAZONV010000094.1 coordinate 17,053, forward strand.
GGACATTTGCCAAGCCATTTTGGGGACGAATATCCGCATTCCGAGCATACAAATTTTGTCACTTGCTTCATAATACAAATTCTCCTTGGAAAAATTGGGGTTGCAGCCGCAAAACAATAAGGACTGCAAAATATCTTTACAGTCCTTATTATACAATATTTTGTGTGATTTGTAAATCAGTTTTTTCTCAGTTGTTTCCTGCGGCGTTTTTGTTTGTTGAACCGTCTGTCATATCTGACGCAGAATTATTTGTATCTGAATCTGCGTTTGGTGTGTCCATGATATCGTCCTTAACATCTTTTGCATCGTCCATGATGTCGTCTTTAAGGTCTTTTGTGTTTTGATCCACGTTTTCGGTGGTTGAACTTCCGCTGTTATCTGTTGTGTCATTTCCCGAAGAGCAACCAACAAAGTTAAATGTTAAACAAGTAACCAGGATGAATGCAAGTAATAGATTTTTAATATTCATAAATAAACATCTCACTTTCAAATATATTATTGCACTATTTTAAATTTTAATGCATAGGTTTTTTGTTATTTTTCAATGAATTTTAAAAAAACTATTTACTTTACACGGCAAATAATATAAAATACAATAGATTATGTTTGCCTAAACATTATTAAATGTAAAAGGAGAGGAGCAAATAAAATGATTGACCAGGTTAAACTTATCGGACAGAGAATTCAGGACTTGAGAGAAATTGCTGAAATAAGCGTTGAAGAAGTTGCTGAATATCTTAACATTCCTGTCGAAAAATATCTTTCCTATGAAAACGGGGAAGACGATATGCCAATCAGCATACTCTATGAACTTGCCAATAAATTCGATGTGGATTTCACGGCAATTTTATCAGGTGATGCTCCCAAACTCAATGTGTATCAATTCGTCAAAGCAGGTCAGGGACTCGGGGTTGAACGTAGAGAGCAGTATCAATACAACAACCTTGCATTTAATTTTGCAAACAAAAGAATTGAACCTTTTTTTGTAACAGTTCCGCCATCACAAGCTGAAGATCCTATTCAGATGACAAGCCATCCCGGACAGGAATTCAACTTCTGTCTGGACGGACGAGTCTGCATTATAATTAACGGAAAGGAAATTGTAATGGAAAAAGGAGACTCGCTTATATTTGATTCCAAATATTGGCATGGTATGAAAGCTCTTGACGGAAAGGAAGCGCATTTTCTTGCCATTGTCAGTGACTGATTCTTATAAGCGTCGCTAAAAAAGAAAGGTCAAAAGAAAAAATGAATTTACTTAATAAATTTTTAAACAAAACTGAATTCAAAGATTATAATGATTATTATAACACATTTAAAATAAATGTACCCGAAGATTTCAACTTTGCATATGATGTAATTGAAGAATATGCAAAATGTGCTCCCGAAAAGAAGGCGCTTGTTTGGTGCAATGACGAGGGAGAAGAAGAAATTTTCACATTTGCACGACTCAATCGTGAGGTTAATAAGGCTGCAAACTTTTTCAGACGTATAGGCATTAAAAAAGGTGATTTTGCAATGCTTATTTTGAGAAGACACTATCAGTTCTGGATAAGCATATATGCACTTCACAAAATTGGTGCCGTTGCTATTCCTGCAACACATCTTCTCACAAAAAAAGATATAATTTTCAGATGCGAAAGCGCTGAAGTAAAAATGATTATATGTTCCGACAAAGGGGACATCCGCTCTCACGTGGAAGAAAGTCTTCCCGGTTGCCCAAGTGTTGATGTATGTTGCATACTTGGAAAAGAAAAGTATGACGGATGGTACAATTTCGATTTGGAAATTGAAAATGAGAGCGATGAATTTGTAAGACCGACAGATGATCAGAGAACTCACAATGATGATCCCATGCTTGTATATTTCACATCAGGCACAACAGGAAATCCCAAAATGGTTCTTCACCCGTTTACATATCCTCTTGGGCACATCTCTACAGGAAAATATTGGCATAATGTTGTTGATGACGGACTTCATCTCACCGTTGCAGATACCGGTTGGGCAAAATGTTCATGGGGAAAACTCTATGGACAGTTTATTGCAGGAACAGCACAGTTTGTATATGACTATAGTGACAAGTTTGTTCCCACAGACCTTCTTGATATGATTGTTAAATACAGAATTACAACATTCTGTGCACCCCCAACAATATATCGTTTCTTTATTAAATCCGACATGAAGAAATATGATCTTTCTTCGCTGAAGCATATTTCTACCGCCGGAGAAGCGCTGAACCCCGAAGTGTTCAATCAGATATACGCCGCAACAGGTCTCAAGGTTTATGAAGGTTTCGGTCAGACGGAATCTCCCATACTTTTGGGAACATACATGTGGGACGAACCAAAACCCGGTTCAATGGGAAGACCTGCCGCAGGATTCAAAGCGGTTCTTCTTCGTGATGATTTTTCAATTTGTGATCCCGGTGAAATAGGACAGATTGGCTTTGATATAACAGAAGGTAAACCTCTTGGCGTTCTTGATTGTTACTATAAAGATCAGGAAAAAACCGATTCCGTATTTACCCACGGATACTATCTCACAGGCGATCTTGCATGGTGTGATGAAGATGGATTCTATTGGTACGTGGGAAGAGCGGACGACGTTATCAAAAGCTCCGGATATCGTATAGGACCTTTTGAGGTTGAAAGCGCTCTCATGGAACATCCTGCAGTATTTGAAACTGCAATAACCGCAGTTCCTGATGAAATCAGAGGTCAGGTTGTTAAGGCAACAATAGTTCTTGCAAAAGGCTACAAACCATCAGATGAACTGAAAAAAGAACTTCAGAATCATGTTAAAAAGACAACTGCACCATATAAATATCCCAGAATTATTGACTTTGTAGATGAACTTCCAAAGACAATTTCGGGAAAAATAAAACGTGCACAACTCAGGGATGAAGACAAAAATAAAACACAAAACAAATAATTTTTCAAAAAAAGACCTTAAATCAAAAAAATAAGGTCTTTTTTGTTGATTTTTATGTTATTTTTTACTTGCATTATGTTTGGTTTTGATATATAATTATATGATATATGGATATAAATAATTTCTTTAGATAAACAGGAGGTTTTTATGAGAAACGTATATGATGTTCTTAAAGAGAGAGGCCTGATTGCACAGGTAACTCACGAAGAAGAAATTAGAGAGCTTCTCGGAAATGAAAAAGTAACTTTCTATATTGGCTTTGACCCAACAGCCGACAGTCTTCATGTGGGTCATTTCCTTCAGATGGTGGTAATGCGCCACATGCAGATGCATGGTCACAGACCCATTGCCCTCGTAGGAGGAGGAACAGGTCACATAGGAGATCCTTCAGGTCGTACAGACATGCGTCAGATGATGACAGAAGATGTTATTAATCATAACTGTGAATGTTTCAAAAAACAGCTTTCAAGTGTAATTGATTTTTCTGAAGGAAAAGCCATTATGGTCAACAATGCAGACTGGCTTTTGAAACTCAATTATGTAGACTTTTTAAGAGATATCGGTTCATGTTTCTCTGTTAACAAAATGCTTACCGCTGAATGTTTCAAACAAAGACTGGAAAAAGGTCTTTCGTTCCTTGAATTCAACTATATGCTCATGCAAAGCTATGACTTCCTTATGCTTTCAAGAGAATATGGTTGTAAGATAGAACTTGGCGGTGATGACCAGTGGAGTAACATTCTTGGAGGTATAGACCTTTGCCGCAGAAAAGACCAGAAACAGGTTTACGGAATGACCTTTACTCTTCTCACAAACAGCGAAGGCAAAAAAATGGGTAAAACACAGAGCGGTGCTCTTTGGCTTGATCCCGAAAAGACATCACCATATGATTTCTATCAATATTGGGTAAATGTTGATGATGCAGATGTTATAAAATGTCTTAAACTTCTCACATTCCTTCCCTTGGAAGAAATTGAAAAAATGGCAGAATATAAAGATGCAGAAATTAATAAGGCTAAAAAAGTTCTTGCATACGAAGTTACAAAACTTGTTCACGGAGAAGCGGAAGCTGAAAAAGCAAAGGCTGCAGCAGATGCAGTATTCGGTTCAGGTGCAAGTTCTGAAAATATGCCAACAACAGAAATTTCATCTTCTGAAATTGAAGATGGTCTCTCAATTCTTGACTGTATGGTTAAAGCAGGAATAATCGCATCAAAAGGCGAAGGCAGAAGACTTATTCAGCAAGGCGGAGTAAGCCTCAACGGCGAAAAGGTTGCTGATGCAAATTATGTTTTGGCATCAGCAGATTTTGAATCCGGTGAAGCGGTAATCAAAAAAGGCAAAAAGGTATTTCACAGAATTTTAGTGAAATAATATTTGGAGGTTCCATAAATGAAATATCAAAGTACCAGAAACAAAAGTATATGCGTTGATTCCGCATGGGCAATCAAAAACGGAATTTCTCCTGAAGGGGGCCTTTATGTACCCACCGAAATTCCGCAGGTGACAATAGATGATATAGAAAACTACAGCCGTCTTTCCTACAAGGAAAGAGCGTCGGAAATCCTTGGACTTTTCCTTACGGATTATACGAAAGAAGAACTTGATTTCTGTGCTCACAATGCATACCTTCCCGAAAAATTCGGTTCTGAAAACACAGCACCGGTTGCTTCTCTTACTGATTCTTTAAACATTCTCGAACTCTGGCATGGTCCAACATGCGCTTTCAAGGATATGGCACTTCAGATACTTCCGTATCTTTTGAAAAAAGCCATTGAGAAAACCGGAGAAGACAATCAGGTAGTTATTCTTGTTGCCACATCCGGTGATACAGGAAAGGCTGCACTCGAAGGTTTTAAAGACGTAGACGGAACAAAAATTCAGGTTTTCTATCCCGTTGACGGGGTATCAAAAATCCAGAAACTCCAGATGACTACACAGGCAGGTGCAAACGTAAGTGTTTGCGCAGTTAAAGGTAATTTTGATGATGCGCAGACAGGGGTAAAAAAAATCTTCACAGATGAAGAGTATAAAAAAGAACTTTCCGAAAAGGGATACACTCTTTCTTCTGCAAATTCCATCAACTGGGGAAGACTTGCACCACAGATTGTATACTATTTTTCAGCATATTGCGACCTTTTGAAAGAAGGTAAAATTTCAAAAGGAGAGAAGATAAACATTGTAGTTCCCACAGGAAACTTCGGAAACATTCTTGCAGCATATTATGCAAAATCCATGGGACTTCCTGTCAATAAACTTATTTGTGCTTCAAACAGCAATAACGTTCTCACAGATTTTATAACCACAGGTACATATGACAGAAACCGCAGTTTCTATACAACTGTTTCTCCTTCAATGGATATCCTTATTTCAAGTAATCTTGAAAGACTTTTATACCACATTTCAGGTGGTAATGATGCGCTTGTTGCAGAATATATGAATCTTCTTTCAAAAGAAGGAAAATATACTGTAAACGATGATATTAAAAATCAGATTTCCGACCTTTTCTATGGCGGATGCTGTGATGATAAGGAAACTGCAAAAACAATTTCGAAATATTTTGAAAAATTCTCATATGTTGCAGATACTCATACTGCCGTTGCTCTCAATGTATACGAAAAATATGTTGAAGAAACAAAAGATAATACAGTAACAGTTATTGCATCTACCGCAAATCCCTTCAAATTTAATCAGGCGGTAATCTCTGCAATAGCACCTGATGTAAATATTGATGAAGCTGATGAGTTTGAACTTCTTGACATTCTTTCAAAAAAGGGAAATATAGAGATACCCGTTCAGCTTTCCGAACTCAAAACCAAGGATGTTCGATTTACAACAGTTTGTGAAAAAGATAATATGCGTGACAATACCGACAAATTTCTCGACTGATACGGAGCATGCAGATGAATGATAAATCCCTTGCAGTTATAATTGTTGCAGGAGGCACCGGTTTGCGAATGGGAACCGATGTACCGAAACAGTTTTTGGAAATCAACCAAAAAGAAATAATCGAATATACCATAGAAGCATTTGTCGAAAGTAAAGTTGCAGATAAAATATATATTGTCTGCCACAAAGACTATGTGGAGCACGTTCGCAGTATCATGGAAAGTGCATCACATTCGGTTTCCTTTGAAGTGGTCACAGGCGGAAGTGACAGACAAAAATCTGTATATAACGGTCTTGTGAGAGCAAAGGAACATAAGTATGTCATGATTCACGATGCAGTAAGATGTTGTATAACAAAAAAAGAAATTCTTGATGTGTATGATATGCTTATAAATAGCGGAGCATGTGCTCTTGGTGTTAAGGTTAAAGACACAATAAAGATTGTTGATTCATCAGATGAAATTGTTGAGACTCCCGACAGAAGATACCTTGTGCAAATTCAGACACCTCAGGCATTTGAGACAAAAGATATCATAAATGCCCATGAGAGTGCCGCAAAACTCGGAATACTTGCAACAGATGATTGTGCACTTGTTGAAACTATGGGACAGAAAATAAAAGTTGTTTACGGGAGTTATGATAACATAAAAATTACAACTCCCGAAGATATAATTGTGGCAAAAGAAATATTAAAAAGGCAGTGATTGTGTATGAGAGTTGGTTTTGGCTATGATGTCCACAGGTTTTCGGTGGGGCGCAAGCTCATTCTCGGAGGTGTGGAAATACCATATGAACTCGGACTTTTGGGACATTCGGATGCTGATGTTTTGATTCATGCCGTTATGGATGCTCTTTTGGGAGCGGCAGCTCTTGGAGATATCGGAAAGCATTTTCCGGATACTGACATGGCGTATAAAGATGCAGACAGCATGAAACTTCTCGAAAGTGTGGCATCTTTGATTAAAGATGCAGGATATACAATAGTTAACCTTGATGCGTGCATTGTTGCACAAAAACCTAAAATTTCGCCATACAGAGAACAAATGGTGAAAAATATATCAAAATGTCTTGGTATAGAAGAGTCAAAAATTAATGTGAAAGCAACTACAACAGAAAAACTTGGCTTTGAGGGGAGAAAAGAAGGAATATCATCTCATTGCATTTGTATGATAAGAGAGGAAGATGAAAAATGTTAACAGACATTCAGATTGCGCAAGGCGCCAAAATGGAGCATATCGGAAAGATTGCCGAAAAAATCGGGCTTTCAGAAAATGATATTGATTTTTACGGCAAATATAAAGCCAAAGTGACTCCGGAGGCAATCAAAAAATTTGAAAATAACAAAGAAGGAAAACTTGTTCTTGTAACAGCCATAAATCCAACACCGGCTGGCGAAGGTAAGACAACAACAACTGTTGGTATTGGACAAGCAATGGGTATTCTTGGTAAAAATGCTATCATTGCTTTAAGAGAACCTTCACTCGGACCTGTTATGGGTGTAAAAGGCGGTGCGGCAGGCGGTGGATATGCCCAGGTTGTTCCCATGGAGGATATCAATCTTCACTTCACCGGAGATATGCACGCCATAACAAGTGCTCATAATCTTCTTGCAGCTCTTTTAGACAACCACATCAAACAGGGCAATGAGCTTAATATTGATGTAACTTCAATTGTTTTCAAACGTGTTCTTGATATGAACGACAGAGCACTCAGAAATATTGTTGTTGGTCTTGGCGGAAAAATTGACGGTGTTCCCAGAGAAGACGGCTTCATGATTACAGTTGCATCTGAAGTTATGGCAATTCTTTGTCTTGCAACAGATTTCACAGACCTTAAAGAAAGACTTGGAAAAATCATTGTTGCATATGACAATGAAGGCAATCCCGTTACAGCAAAAATGTTAAACGCTCAGGGGGCAATGGCTCTTCTTCTGAAAGATGCCATAAATCCGAACCTTGTACAAACCCTTGAAAACACTCCCTGCTTTATGCATGGTGGACCTTTTGCAAATATTGCACACGGATGTAACAGCATAAGAGCCACAAAACTTGCTCTCAAACTTGCAGACTATGTTATCACCGAAGCAGGATTTGGTGCAGACCTTGGTGCCGAAAAATTCCTCGACATCAAATGCCGTGCAGGAAAACTCAAACCTGATGCCATTGTCATTGTAGCAACAGTTCGTGCTCTCAAATATAATGGAGGTATTCCCAAAGCAGAACTCAAAGGCGAAAACATTGATGCTCTTAAAAAAGGAATATCAAATCTTGGCAGACACATAGATAACATGAAAAAATATAACGTACCTGTAATTGTTGCCATAAATGCATTTGATACAGATACGGAAGATGAGAAAAATGTTATCAAAGAATATTGTGATTCTTTGGGCGTAACAGCATGCTTCTCTGATGTCTTCGCCAAAGGCGGAGAGGGTGGACTTGACCTTGCAAAAACAATATGTGAAACAGTTGACGCAGGTGAATCAAAGTTCGCACCCATATATGACGAAAATCTTTCAATCAAAGAAAAAATAGATATTATTGCAAAAGAAATCTACAGAGCAAATTCAGTTCTCTATACCTCAAAAGCCAACAAAAAAATTGCTAAATTGGAACAACTCGGTCTTGATAAAGTTCCCGTATGCATGGCAAAAACACAATATTCTCTTTCTGATGACCCGGCACTTCTCGGTGCTCCCGAGGGCTTTGACATAACAGTAAGAGATGTTAACATTTCAAACGGAGCAGGATTTGTTGTTGCCCTCACGGGGGATATTATGACCATGCCCGGTCTTCCCAAAGTTCCGGCGGCAAACAACATAGATGTTACCGAAGACGGAGAAATTATCGGATTGTTCTGATTTTGACGGAGGCGTTATGAATTTCATATCAAAATCCTATGAAGATACAATAAAGATAGCAAAGGAATTTGCCGAAGATCTTCAACCCGGAACATTGGTAACATTGGATGGTGACCTTGGTGCAGGTAAAACTGCTTTCACATCAGGATTGGTCAGCATACTTTCTCCCGGGACAACAGCTACAAGTCCCACTTTTACCATAGTTAATGAATATCATGGGGGTAAAATCCCTGTTTTTCACTTCGATGTATACAGACTTGAGTCAATGGATGATTTGTATGACATCGGATGGGATGACTATGTAAATCGCCGTGGTATAATAGTAATGGAATGGGCATCGGTTGTTAAAGATGAGCTTGACTTTCCGTATGTTGAAATCAATATAACCAAGAGACCCGATATGGGAGAAAACATAAGAGAAATAAATATAGATTACAGAGGGGAAAATAAATGATAGTTCTTGCTATGGACACTTCATCGGTCAATGCAACCGTTGCAGTCTGCAATGAAAACAAAATACTTGGTGAATATACCATAAGCAGCGAGAGAGCACATTCGCAGATGATAATGCCAATGCTTGACAATATGCTTTCATCACTTTCAATGTCCGTAAAAGATGTTGATGTGTTTGCGGTATGTCTCGGTCCCGGCTCATTTACGGGAGTGAGAATTGGAATGGCGGCAATGAAAACTCTTGCACAGACCCTTTCAAAACCAATTATTGGGATTTCAGCAACCGAATCCGTTGCGGCATCTTTCCCCATATGCGATAAATATATCTGCCCGATTTTTGATGCCAGAAGAAATGACGTATATAATGCGCTCTATTTAAATGGTGAAAAACTAATTGGGGACAGAATAATAGATTTTGATGAACTGATAAGAGAACTTGGTGACAAAGAGGTTGTTTTTACGGGAGATGCAGTTCTTAAATACAGACAAGTGATTGAGGATCTGGATAATCCAAAATGGCACATTGCACCAATGAATCTCTCCATGCAAAGAGCATCATCTCTTGCATTTGTTGCAATGGAGAGGGCAAAGAAAAATGAATTTGACAATTTGTATGAATTGTTACCAATATATATAAGATTATCTCAGGCAGAACGTGAGTACAATATTGCTCATGGCATTTCTGCTACATAAAAACGGAGGGTATACAAATGATAGCAATAGGAAGTGACCACGGTGGTTTTGAACTGAAAAACGTTTTGATTGATTATCTCAAGGAAAACGGATACGATTATAAGGATTTGGGATGTTATGATACTACATCAATAGACTATCCTGACATTGCAAAACTTGTTTGCGGTGAGGTTGCATCAAAAAATGCAAAACTGGGTATCCTTGTTTGCGGAACAGGTATAGGCATGAATATGTGTGCCAATAAGCACAAGGGTATTCGTGCGGCACAATGCAGCGACACCTTCAGCGCAAAAATGACAAGACAGCATAATAATGCAAATGTGCTCACTCTCGGCGGAAGAGTCATCGGCCCTGAGCTTGCAAAAGAGATTGTACACGAATTTCTCACCAATGAATTTCTTGGTGGAAGACATGAGACAAGAGTTAATAAAATGATGTCTTTGGAAGAGGTTTGATTATGATAGAAGCATTAGAGGCATATCTTGCAGGAATAAATAAAGAATTTGCAGTTTTTCTGATTTCTATGATACCCATAGTTGAACTAAGGGGTGCAATACCTTTCGGTGTGGCTTTGGGACTTGAATGGCATGTGGCATATATTCTTAGTGTGATCGGCAATATATTGCCTGTTCCATTTATTATACTTCTATTCAGGCCAATAATAGAATATATGGAAAAAACCAGACTCTTCGGAAAACTTGCATCGAAACTCAAACACAGAACAAAGTCAAAAATGTCGGATATGGATAAGAAAAACAAGTATAAACTTCTTGGTCTTTTCATATTCGTTGCAGTACCACTTCCGGGAACCGGTGCATGGACAGGCTCTGCAATAGCAGCACTTATGAAAATGAGACTCAAACATTCGTTTTTTGCAATTACTGCAGGAGTAATGTCTGCAGGTGTTATTATGCTTGCTGTTTCAAAAATCGGTGAGTGGTTGATTGGTATTATATAATATACGGAGGAATAATTATGAGCAGAAAGTTGTTTACATCAGAATCAGTAACTGAGGGACATCCCGACAAAATCTGTGATCAGATTTCAGATGCGGTTCTTGATGCCATAATAAAAGAAGATCCCATGGCGAGAGTTGCCTGTGAAACAGCGGTGACAACAGGTATGATAATGATAATGGGAGAGATTTCAGCAAACTGTCAGGTTAATTTTGCAGAAGTAGCACGTAAAACAGTTGAAAGAATCGGATATGACAGAGCAAAATTCGGATTTGACTGTCACACTTGCGGTGTAATTACAAGCATAGATAAGCAGTCGGACGATATTGCTCTTGGTGTTGATAAATCATATGAAGCAAAGAAGGCAAGTAACAACGAAGAAGATAACGGTGCCGGTGACCAGGGAATGATGTTTGGTTTTGCTTGTGATGAAACACCCGAGCTTATGCCAATGCCCATATCTCTTGCCCACAAACTCAGCATGAAACTCACTCAAATCAGAAAAGATGGTGTAGTAGACTATTTGAGACCTGACGGTAAAACCCAGGTAACTGTTGAATATGAAGACGATAAACCCGTGAGAGTTGATACTGTTGTAATTTCAACACAACATAGCCCTGATGTGAGCATAGAAACAATAGAAAAAGATTTAAAAGAACTTGTTATTGCTCCCACAATTCCTGCTCATCTTCTTGATGAAAACACAAAATATTACATCAACCCCACAGGCCGTTTTGTAATTGGCGGACCTCAGGGAGATTCGGGTCTCACAGGACGTAAAATTATTGTTGATACATATGGCGGATATGCAAGACACGGTGGTGGAGCATTCTCCGGAAAAGACCCCACAAAAGTTGACAGAAGTGCTGCATATGCCGCAAGATATGTTGCAAAAAACATTGTTAAAGCAGGACTTGCAAAAAAATGTGAGGTGCAGATTGCATATGCAATTGGTGTAAGTACTCCCGTATCCGTATATGTTGACTCTTTCGGAACAGGAAAAATTTCTGATGATAAACTTCAGGAACTTGTTGCTAAAGTTTTTGATCTTCGCCCCGTTGCGATTATAAATTCTCTGAAACTCAGACGTCCCGTATATGAAAAAACAGCGGCATACGGACACTTTGGCAGAGAAGATGAAGATTTCACATGGGAAATCTGTGACAAAGCAGACATCCTTAAAGAACTTGCTGAAAATCTTTGATATAAAATTATATGTAAACTTAAATAAGCCTCTTTGCATATTATAATGCGAAGAGGTGTTTGCTATGATAACAACAATAGTAATCAGGTCCATTGTGACGTTTTTTTTCATATATGGATTCGTGCAATTGATAAAGGATATAATTGCCTTTTCTACAGATGCCTATAAAGAACGAAAAAAATGTACTTTGGTCATAAAAGTAAAAAATGGTGAAAGCTCACTTGAATACACCATAAGAATGCTCATATGGAAGTTTTTGAGTTCTTCGTCAGGCGGATATATCCCGGAAATCCTGATAGTTGATATGGGGTCAGATGATTTGACTGAAAAAATTGCAAAGAAACTTTGTAATGACTATTCCTTTATATATTATACAACTTCCGAACTTTATGAAAAAGCGAAAGGAAATAAAGATGAGATATAATACTTATAGTGAATATCTGAAAAATAAATATGGAGAAAGAGTATATAAGATACCCGTAAATCAAAATCTCACCTGCCCGAATCGTGATGGTTGTCTGGGGACCGGAGGGTGTATTTTCTGTGGAGAGGAAGGAGCAGCATTTGAAAATCTTCCGCCGGAAATGTGCATAAGAGAACAGATAGAAAATAATATTGAATACATAGGTAAAAAATATAAAGCAAATAAATATATTATATATTTTCAGAACTATTCAAACACGTATATGTCTCTTGAAAATTTTAAAAAAATGATTTCACAGTCGGAACATAACAATGTTTGTGCCGTGTATATATCCACACGCCCCGATTGCATAAGTGACAGCTATATGAAATATCTCAAAGAATTTTCCGAAGAAACAGGCTATGATATATGCATAGAGCTTGGGCTGCAGACCGTAAACTATAAAACTCTTGAAATTATAAACAGAAAGCATACTCTGGCTGAATTTATTGATGCTGTTTTAACAGTCCATAAATATGGATTTGAAGTGTGTGCACATCTCATCTTAAATCTTCCATGGGATAATATGGATGATGTTATTGAATGTGCAAAAATAGTTTCAGCCCTTAAGGTTGAGCAGATAAAATTGCACAGCCTTTACATCCCATATAACACTCCTCTTGCACAGATGTACGAAAAAGGACAGTTTGATATGGGCTCGTATAAGGGGTATATAGAAAAGGTCATAACCTTCCTGAGATATCTTTCGCCGGATGTTGTGATTCAGAGGATAATCGGCAGGGCAAAAGAAAGCGAAACAGCCTTTTCAAATTATGGTATGAGTTGGTGGAAAATAAAAGATGAAATCGACGAAATAATGGAAAGAGATAATATTTGCCAGGGGGACAAGTGTGATTATCTCGGCGGAAAGGCGTTAAGAAATTTCTGAGTGCATAAAAAATTTATAAATTTTGAAAAAAACTTGTATTTTTTCAAGAAGTTTGATATAATAAAATGTAAAAATTTAATCGTAGGAGATTATGCATTATGATAAAAAGTATGACAGGATACGGAAGAGCTGAACAGCTTTTCGACAGTTACAAAATCAATGTTGAAATCAAATCTGTAAATAACAGATATCTCGATGTTAACACAAAAGTGTACAAGCAGTATTCTTTTATTGAAGAAGTTGTAAGAGAATGTGTTTCATCAGCTCTCAGTCGTGGCAAGGTAGATATTTTTGTGCAGATAGAAACTGTTGGCGAAGAAGAAATTGTCGTATCTCTTAATGATGGCGTAGTAAAAGGCTATAGGGAAGCAATGGAAAAAATTTCCGATGTTGCAAATGTTCCTGATGATATTGCAGTATCATCATTTTTGAGACTTCCCGATGTGTTTGTTATTGAGAAACAGGAAAAAGACAAGGATAAAATCTCTAAAGATGCAAAAGAAGTAATAGAAAAAGCAATCAGAGATTTGTCTGATAACCGCCAAAGAGAAGGAGAAAGACTTAAAAACTTTTTTGATTCATGCATTGTAAATATAAAAGAAATTCTCTCTGTCATAAAAGAAAGATCTCCTCAGACAGTAGATGAATATAAACAGAAAATGAAGGAAAGAATTGAAGATATTCTTTCAGGTGTTGAAGTTGATGAGTCAAGACTTTTGACAGAAGTAGGTATCTTTGCGGATAAAGTAAACATTACGGAGGAAATAATCCGTTTTGAAAGCCACCTCAAAGAATACGCTCATCTTCTCATGTCAGATGTTGCCATCGGAAGAAAACTTGATTTTATAATTCAGGAACTCAACCGTGAAGCAAACACAATGGGTTCAAAATGTAATGATTACATAATCAGTAAATCCGTTGTTGAACTCAAGTCGGAAATTGAAAAATTAAGAGAACAAGTACAGAATATTGAATAGGAGAATGGGTTAATGAAATTGGCTAATGTAGGGTTTGGGAGTATAGTTTCGCAAGACAGAGTTGTTGCGGTAATAAGCCCTGAATCAGCGCCTGTAAAAAGAATCATTTCAGAAGCCAGAGAACGAGGAATGCTGATTGATGCAACCTATGGCAGAAAAACAAAATCCGTAATAATATGTGATAGTGAGCATATAATCCTTTCTGCAGTACCGACAGAAATAATGGCAACAAGATTCAACAAGGACTTTGTATTAATCGGAGAGGAGGAATTTTCAGATGACTGATAAAGGAACTCTGATTGTATTTTCGGGTCCGTCAGGGTCGGGAAAGGGAACAATACTTTCAAATTTTTATTCAAACTTTGCAGATGACAAGATAAAATATTCAGTTTCGGCTACCACAAGAAACCCAAGAGAGGGAGAAAAAGACGGAGTCAACTATTTTTTCAAAACAAAAGAAGAATTTGAAAAAATGATAGACGAAGGAGAATTTCTTGAATGGGCAAAATTTTGTGATAATTATTACGGAACACCCAAAAAGGCAGTGACAGATCTTATTGAATCCGGGTTTGATGTGATTTTGGAAATCGAAACTGTGGGTGCAATGAACGTCAAGAAAAATTTCCCCGAAGCGGTAATGGTTTTTGTTCTTCCTCCATCTGTCGAGGAACTAAAAAACAGATTGTTGGGCAGAGGAACAGAAACTGAAGATGTGATAGAAAAAAGAATAAAAACGGCTCTTGGCGAACTTCCTCTTGCGGAAAAATATGACTATGTGATTGTGAATGACCAAGTGGAAACTGCCACGGAAAAGTTCTGGACAATCATAAGAGCAGAAAGAATGAAATCAAATAAAAATAAAAAAACTATAATAGAGGTGTGTAAAAAATGATATATCCATCAATCAACGAAATTATGAAAGCAAAAGACATTGACAGCAAATACACTCTTGTAATTGCTACTGCAAAAAGAGCACGTGAAATCAACCAGTCAAAGGTTACTTTCACAGAATGTAAGTCTGACAAAGCAGTAACAGTTGCACTTCACGAGATTGCTGAAAACAAAGTTAATCTCAAAAGTTCAGATGAAAATAAACCTGTAATTGTATCTGATACAATTATGAATCAGATTCTTGAAGAAGATCTTACTGCATCATTAGAAGAAAATTTCGAATCTGATGCAGAATAATTAAACGGAGGGACAGAGCTTGGTTGCAAGAGTTATTATAAATTCAAATACACTTTCAACAGATCAGCTCTATGATTACATAATACCTCCTTGCCTTGAAACGGTCCTAAAGACAGGTATGAGAATAAAAGTACCCTTTGGCCGCGGCAACAGATTTCGGGAAGCCTATGTTTATGAGATTGTTCAAAAAAGTGAATGTTATGGATTGAAGTCAGTCTCCGATATCATAAGTGACAAGGTGTATTTCGGCAAAAAAGAAGTGGAACTCATAGAGTTTATGAGACACAGATATTTTTGCTCCTATATGTCAGCCATACGTTGTTTTGTTCCGGCAGGAGTAAATGTGAAATATGTAAACTACATATCCATATCTCCTGATGCAGATTCTGAGATGTTGGAAAAATATTGTCAGAAGTTATCTGTGGGAGCAAAAATAATAAAGTGTATTCAAAGCTATGGCGCCATGTCAGAAGATGAACTCAAACTTGAGACTGGCAAAACATCAATTAAAACAGTTTTGAATAAACTCAATGACAAAGGCTTCATTTTAGTTGAACAAAGAGAATATGAAAATGTAAAAGACACATATAAAACCTATGTGGAACTTGCGATTGACAGACACGAAGCCTATGGTCTTATAGATTCAATAGGCCAAAGAGCTCCTGCCAGAGCAAGGATTCTGGAAATACTTTCAGAAAATTATGATATTGAACTTTCCGAACTTCTTATGTATGCAGAAACTTCAAAGTCAACTCTGGATGCTCTATATGAAAAGGGAATAATAAATTATCGCAAAGTTGTTTGTAATGATTCAAACATTTCCTATGATGCTTCATACAAAAAAGAAAAACCGGAACTGACTCCGACACAGACAGCAGTTGTAGAGGAGATTTCAACATCCATACCCAAGGATGAAAAATCAGCGTTTTTAATTCACGGTGTAACGGGAAGCGGAAAGACGGAAGTCTATCTCTCTCTCATGGAAAAAGCAATAAAACACGGAAAGTCCGCAATTATGCTTGTTCCGGAGATTTCGCTGACTCCCCAGATGATTTCACAGATTTTCTCACGCTTTGGTGATGATGTGGCGGTTTTGCACAGCAAACTGACTGTTAAACAGAGATTCAATCAATGGAACAGAATAAAAAATAAAGAAGTTCAGATTGCAGTTGGTGCAAGAAGTGCAATCTTTGCACCTTTTGATGATGTTGGTCTTATAATTATTGATGAAGAGCATGAAAGCACATATAAGTCTGAAATGTCTCCAAGATATAATGCTATAGAAATTGCCAGATATATTGCAAATCGAGACAAAGCCACCCTTGTTCTTGCAAGTGCTACACCATCTGTAGATGACTATTATAAGCAGGAACGAAATGCGTATAAGCTTCTGACGATGCCTGAAAGAATCAACAAGGGACCTCTTCCTGAGGTGAAAATTGCTGATATGAGGAAGGAAATTGAAGAAGGAAATATGAGCATATTCAGCAAAACTCTGAAAGATGCTATTGAAGAGACCCTTGAAAAAAAAGAGCAAATAATTCTTTTTTTGAATCGAAGGGGATTTTCAGGTTTTGTGTCATGCAGAAATTGCGGTTTTGTTATGAAATGTCCCAATTGTAATGTTTCTTTGACCTATCACAAAACTGTCAATAAGATGGTTTGCCACTATTGTGACTACAAAACAGCCCTGAAAACGAAATGCCCTTCCTGCGACAGTAAACACATCCGATTTTTCGGGATAGGAACAGAAAGAATAGTAGATGAGGTCCATAAATTGTATCCCAAAGCAAAGGTGCTGAGAATGGATGCAGATACCACAAGCGGACGAATGGGACACGAAAATATTTTAAGCACCTTCAAAAAAGGCGAAGCCGATATTTTGGTGGGCACACAGATGATAACAAAAGGGCTTGATTTTGACAATGTCACTCTTGTTGGCATAGTTGCGGCAGATATGAGTCTTAATATGGATGACTATAAGGCATGTGAAAGGACTTTCGATTTGATAACTCAGGTTATCGGACGTGCAGGCAGAGCCCGAAAGAGTGGCAGAGCAATTATCCAGACATATAATCCCGATGATGAAACGATTATATATAGTGCAAATCAGGATTATAAAGGTTTTTACGACCAGGAAATACAGATAAGACAAATGCTTGCATATCCGCCATTTACTGAATTTATCAAAGTTCAGTTTACCGGAACATCCGATTCGGAAACTAAACATGCGGCAAAAGAGTTCTACAAAAGTGTTGTCGGTTCTCTGAATAATCTTAATCAGAATATAACAATATATGATGTATCTGAATCTCCCGTGTTTAAAATAAACAACAAATACAGATACAGATTTTTGATTAAAACTCCCTACAACAGAGAGGTATATAACATATTACACGTAATATATGATAAAAGTCTTAATAAATATAATGATGTGAGTATAAGTGTGGATGTAAATCCCATTAACACTTACTGACGGAGGAATTACTATGGCAATCAGAAATGTCAGAAAATTAGGCGATGAAATATTAAGAAAAAAATCAAGACCGGTTGAGGAAATAGATTCCAAAATACTGACTCTTTTAGATGATATGGCAGACACCATGTATCACACAAACGGTGTAGGTCTTGCGGCACCTCAGGTCGGAATTCTAAAAAGGATTGCTGTAATTGATGTTGGTGACGGGATTATAGAAATGATTAATCCCGAAATTATTGAAACATCCGGCGAAGATACAGATAAAGAAGGATGTCTCAGTGTGCCCGGAAAATACGGCTTGGTTTCAAGACCCTACAAGGTTACCGTGAGAGCAACAGACAGAGACGGGAATCTTTATGAGATGACAGGTGAAGGTCTTCTTGCAAGAGCCTTTTGCCATGAAATAGAACATCTTGACGGGTATCTTTTTGTTGATAAAGTGACAGAATATGTAGAGGTTGATGATTGATGAAAATTATGTTTATGGGTACTCCGGATTTTGCTGTAGTATCTTTGAGAGCATTGAAAAATGCAGGAAATGAAATATGTGCAGTTGTAACAATGCCCGATAAACCGAGAGGCAGAGGACACAAAATGGCACATACTCCCGTATATGAAGCGGCATTGGAATATGATGCTCCCATATATACTCCCGAAAACTTAAAAAAAGAAACTTTTGAAGAAATTCTCAAAAGTCACAATCCGGATGTGATAGTAGTTGTTGCATATGGCAAGATTTTACCTGAATATGTACTCTCATACCCAAAATACGGATGTATAAACGTTCATGGCTCGCTTCTTCCGAAATATCGGGGAGCGGCACCCATACAGCGTTCAATAATTGATGGGTGTACGGTTACCGGTGTTACGACAATGTATATGGAAAAAGGCCTTGACACAGGCGATATGCTTTTGAAAGAAGAAGTTGAAATCACGGAGGATGACAATTTCGAAACCCTTCATGATAAGCTGGCAGAAGTCGGGGCAAGACTGATAGTGGAAACTCTTGACTGTCTCAAAAAGGGAACATGCACACCGAAGAAACAAAATGATGATGAATCATGTTATGCTCATATGATAACAAAAGAAACCTGTGTTATCGACTGGTCAAAGGATGCATATACAATTCACAATCAGATAAGAGGACTTTCACCTTTTCCGAAAGCCTTCACATATTTTAATTCAAAACAAATGAAAATTCTCTCATCAAAACCTTCAAAAAAGAATCATAACGGAGATTTTGGAGAGGTTATTGAAGTTTTAAAAGACCATTTCACAGTTTCATGCGGAAACGGTTCTGTTATAGAAATATATTCCATTCAGCCCGAAGGGAAAAAAGTTATGAGTGTAAGTGATTATCTTAAGGGTAATTCAATTGATATCAACACAAAATTAGGAGTGATTGTCTGATGTATGGATATTATGGTATTGACTATACTTATATCATCTTTGTTCTTCCGGCCATAATAATTTCTCTTATAGCACAAATGAAGGTTTCTTCAACTTTTGGAAAATACAATAAAGTTCTGAATTCAAGAAATATGACCGGCGCCCAGGTTGCAAGGAGAATACTTGATGAAAACGGACTTTCATCGGTTGTGGTGGAACACGTTTCGGGGAATCTTTCGGATCACTATGATCCCACATCCAGAACCTTAAGACTTTCTGATTCTGTATATTCATCATCATCTGTAGCATCTCTTGGTGTTGCGGCACATGAGTGCGGTCATGCAATTCAACATGCAACAGGCTATGTGCCTCTTAAGGCGCGTCATGGTGTATATCCGGTAGTAAGATTTTCTTCCGCCGCATCAACACCTCTCATAATTCTTGGCCTCATAGTAAATACTCCGGCACTTTTGTATCTTGGAATAATTCTTTTTTCGGCAGTTGTAGCTTTTCAGCTTATAACATTGCCCGTTGAATTTAATGCCAGCAAAAGAGCTCTTGCCATATTAAAAGACAACAATTTTCTTGATTATGACGAGGTCAGGGGAGCAAGGAAAGTGCTTACTGCTGCAGCAATGACATATGTCGCATCGGCGCTTATGTCCATAATGCAGATTTTAAGACTTTTGGTGCTTGCAAATAACAGGAGAAACAGATGAGCAATCTTCCGAGAAAAAAAGCAGTGTCAATGCTTATGAAAATTGAAAAGGACTGTGCATATATAAACATCGAAATGAATGCACTCAGAAAAAGCGGAGAGTATGATGAAAAGGATATCCGTTTTATTGGTGAACTTGTAAATGGTGTTATAAAAAGAAAAATAACTCTTGACTATATAATTTCCATTCATTCATCCGTGAAAGTGAAAAAAATATCACCTTTTGTTCTGAATGTATTAAGAATCGGAGTATATCAGATGATATTCATGGACAAAGTTCCTGATAGTGCGGCTGTTAATGAATGTGTAAAGATTGTCAAAAAATCATCCGTATATAAATCTGCATCTTTTGTAAATGCAATACTTCGTTCTGTAAAAAAAGAAGATTTTGAAACCATATCAAAAGAAGGTACAGACGGCCTTTCTGTAGCATATTCATTTCCTGAGTGGATAGTCAAAAGATGGACACAGCGCTATGGGGAAGCTTTTGCGGAAAATCTTCTGAAATCCTTAAACGAGAAAAGCTCTCTTTGTGTTCGCAGAACCAACAAATACAGCGAGACAGAATTTGAAAATATGTTAAATTCCGAGGGGACGAGGTTTGAAAAAATAAGATTTCCGGTTTCACCGGATTTTGACACATGTTACAAATTGTACCCGTCAAAGAGTTTTGAGAAACTTGAAACATTTAAAAACGGGGCATACTATATTCAGGACCCTGCAGCAGCTTTTGCAGCATACATATTAAAGCCTGAAAATAACCTGACTGTTCTGGATATGTGTGCAGCTCCCGGCGGAAAAAGCCTATATATTTCGGATATTATGAATAACACAGGAAAGATACTTTCCTGTGATATATATGAGCATAAGCTTGAACTTATAAAAGAAAATGCTAAAAAATATGGTTGTACAAACATAGAAGCCGTTCTTTGTGATGCAACTGTATATGATGAAAAACTAAAAGAGAAGGCAGACAGAGTTTTGTGTGATGTTCCATGTTCGGGATTTGGAATAATAAGAAAGAAGCCCGATATCAGATATTCAAGAAAAGAAGAGGACATAGAATCTCTTTCAAAAGTGAGTGAGAAGATTCTTGAAAACGCTTCAAAGTATTTAAAAAAAGGCGGAATACTTGTGTTTTCAACCTGCACTATAGAACCTGAAGAAAACGAAATGGCAGTTGAAAGATTCATCTCAAAACATAAGAATTTTGAGATATACCCCTTTGGAGATGAAAATCTTCCATACAAAACATTTTATCCAAACACAGATGATACTGATGGTTTTTTTGTGTGTCGTCTGAAGAAGAATGGTGAAGAATAAATGACAAATTTGAGAGATTTAACCTATTCAGAACTTGAAGAAGCAGTAATTTCATGTGGTGAAAAAAAGTTTCGTACAGCCCAGGTGTGGGATTGGCTTACCAAAGGTGTATCATCTTATGATGAAATGCTCAATGTTCCATCATCCCTGAAAGAAAAACTGAAAGAAAACTATTTTGTTTATGGACTTGAAATTGTAAAAAAGCTTGAATCCAAAATCGACAAAACAAAAAAATATCTTTTTCGCCTTCACGACGGCAATATGGTCGAAACTGTAGTGATGTATTATAAACACGGAATAACAGTCTGCATTTCATCTCAGGTGGGATGTGCAATGGGATGTAAGTTCTGTGCATCAACCATTGGCGGTCTGGTAAGAAGTTTGACATCTGGAGAAATTCTTGAACAGGTAATATATGCACAAAAAGATATCGGAGAAAGAATTTCAAATATTGTAATGATGGGAATAGGGGAACCTTTGGCAAATCTGGATAATGTAAAAAGATTTCTTGAAATTGTAAACTTTGAAAAAGGACTTAATATTGGCTATAGGCACATATCTCTTTCAACTTGTGGAATTGTCCCCGGAATTTTGGAGCTTTCAAGGTTGAAATTGCCCATAACCCTTTCAATTTCTCTCCATGCAACCACCAATGAGTCCAGAAGCTCCATAATGCCTGTTAATAACGCTTATAAAATAGAGGAACTTATAGACGCATGCAAAGAATATCAGAGAGAATGTTCAAGAAGAATAAGCTTTGAATATGCTATAATAAAAGGTGTTAACGATACGCTCAAAGATGCAGATAACCTTTTGAAACTTTTAAAAGGAATAATGTGCCACGTTAATGTGATACCGGTCAACAATGTTGATGAAAATAATTTTGAAAAACCCGATCCAAAAAGGATAAAAGATTTTTGTTCCCATCTTGAATCCCATGGCATAACTGCCACGGTCAGAAGGGAACTTGGAAGCGACATAAATGCTTCCTGCGGTCAACTCAGGAAGAATAATTTGTAAGGAAGTGGTATTGTGATTTTTTTCGGAATTTCCGATATAGGGAAAATAAGAAAAGATAATGAAGATTCATATTATGTTAAAGCGTATGATGATAAGCATATGCTTGCAATTGTTGCTGACGGTATGGGAGGACATAGCGGTGGAAAGCAGGCAAGCGCTATTGCCGTTGAATCTATAGCGGAATATTTTAATTCCAATATGTCCAAGATTTCAGGATACACTTCAAGAAAAATAAAGCAGGCAATGATTGATAGTGTAAAAGAAGCAAATAAAAGCGTGTATGATTTTTCCAGGGAAAACTCTGAACTTTGCGGAATGGGAACAACAATTGTAGTGTGTTACATATCGGAAGATAAAGTCTATACAGTAAGTGCCGGAGACAGTAGAATGTATATCATAAATGATGCCATCAAGCAAATAACACGTGATCATTCTCTTGTAAATGAGCTTCTTGAACTTGGCATGATTTCACCAAATCAGGCAAAGAACCATCCCAAAAAGAACATCATAACAAAAGCAGTAGGCGCTGAAAATTCAATAGAACCTGATGTATATATGGAAAAATTGAAAAATGATGATACCATTCTTTTGTGTACAGACGGACTTACAAATATGATAGAAAACGAAACAATTACAGAAATTATAAATTCAGGAAATGAACTTTCGGAATGTGCGAATTCTCTTGTGGAACAAGCGAAAAAGAACGGCGGAAGTGATAATATTACTGTTGTGGTTATACAACAGGGAAATGGGGGTGAAATGTGATGATCGGAAAAATAATCGGAAAAAGATATGAACTGCTTGAAGAGATCGGAAAAGGCGGAATGGCATATGTTTACAAGGCAAGATGTATTCTTCTTAACAGAATAGTTGCCGTTAAAATATTAAGAGATGATTTGGAAGGCGGTGATGAATTTATCACACGCTTTAATACAGAAGCCCAGGCTGCGGCAAGTCTTACCAGTTCAAATATTGTTTCCATATTTGATGTGGGCGAGGAAGACGGGCTTCACTATATAGTTATGGAATATATAAATGGCATAACTCTCAAAGAGTATATAAAGGATAAAGGCAGACTTCCATATCTCGAAGCATTGGATATAGCATATCAGATTTGTGAAGCTCTTCAGTCTGCTCATGATAAAAACATAATTCACAGAGACATAAAGCCTCACAATATTCTTATAACAAGTGACAGAAATATTAAAGTTGCGGATTTTGGTATAGCAAGATCTGCAACGGGAAGTACAATCTCCGAAAATGAAAATATTTTAGGTTCAGTTCACTACATTTCTCCCGAGCAGGTAAATGGTGTAGCAGCAGACTGCCGCTCTGATATATATTCTCTCGGAATATGTTTATATGAAATGATATCGGGAAATGTTCCGTTTGATGCAGATACTCCTGTTGCGGTTGCAATGAAACAGATTGATTCTGTTCCCGAACCGATAAATGAAGTGGAAATTCCTATATCAGTTCATCAGATTATTTTTAAAGCTATGTCAAAGAGACCTGATATGAGATATCAGAATGCATCTCAGTTTAAATACGATATGCTCAGTATAATTGAGGATCCCTCATATGAAGTGCCTGACGGGGAGATGTATTACAATCCGATAGAATATATAGAAGTTGAAGAAGAGGAGATGGAAGAACCGATAGGCGGATTTAATAAGGTTACTTCTGTAATAGGCGGTTGTGTTACAGCTCTTTTAATTGTTCTTTCTGCCATATTTATATACAATTACATAGGGTCATCAGCCGAATATATAAAAACCCCGGACCTTATAGGAAAAACATTAGAGCAGGCAGATGAAATATGCAGTGGTGAAGGGATAACGGTTTTAGTCAGCGATGAGGTTGAAAAAAGCGGATATCCCGTTGGAACAATTGTATCGCAGACTCCAATGAAAAGCGAAAATATAAAACCGGGAGAGAATGTAAAAGTTGTAATTAACAAAGCCATGGATACCGCTTTGGCAGATTATACCGGTGAAGAATATAAAACCGTCAAGAAAAAACTTAAGGAATTGGGATATGAGACGGAAATAAACTTTGAGGAAAGCAAAGCTGATAAGGACATAGTGCTCAGGCAGTCTCCCAAGGCAGGAACAAAACTGAAAAAAGGAGAAACCGTAACACTCTATGTCAGCAACGGTGCAAGCCTGAATGAGAACATTGCATTTGTACCAAAGCTAAGCGGAAAAACCTATAAAGAGGCAAAAGCTGTTCTTGAAGAAGCAGAACTTCTGGTGGGTGAAATTGACGGAGTAGATACACCCGGAGATGATGACAAAGTTATATCTCAGACAATTCCATATGCAAGCAAGGTGAAAAAAGGAACCGGCGTAGGACTAACCTTAAAATCATCCAAACCTGTAAATGAGCCAGTCGATGTTCAGACAGCAAATGAGGTAGTGCAAACAGAAAATGAAATAGTAACCGAAGAAGCAGTAGCAAATGATTCCGTCATGGAATCAGGAGAAGCAGATAATGAAGAATGACAGAGGCAAGATAGTAAAGGGAATAGGTGGCTTCTACTATGTCAAAACAGAAACTTCAATGGTAGAATGCAGAGCCAGAGGAAAATTCAGAAAAGATAGTGTTATGCCTTATGTTGGGGACAATGTTCAAATCAGCGTAAACGACGATAACACCGGATATGTTGTGTCAATCGAAGAGAGAAAAAACTGCTTTGTGCGTCCACCAATTGCAAATATTGACAAACTTTTGATTGTGGCATCACTTTCCGATCCGGAACCGGACACTCTTTTTATTGATAAGATGCTCGTTTGCGCAGAGTCAAATAATGTTAAAGCGGCTGTTTGTTTCAATAAATCGGATTTGTCTGATAATGCTCAAAAGTATATGGATATATATAAATCTGCAGGATATGAGGTTTTTCTGACGAGTGCAATGTCGGGTATTGGTACAGACGAGGTGCACGAATTCATGAAATCGTGTACACTTGCTGTGTGCGGATTTTCAGGAGTGGGCAAATCCACGCTTTTAAATTCGCTAACGGGTATGTCAGGTTTTGAAACAGGAGAGATAAGCCGAAAACTAAACCGTGGAAAGCACACAACCCGTCACGTTGAACTTGTGGAATACGAAAAAGGTTCATATATAGCGGATACTCCGGGGTTCAGCATGCTTGAACTACCGTCTGATATGACATCAGATATGTTGATAGAATATTTTCCGGACTTAAAAGTTCATTCGGGAGATTGCAAGTTTTCGGACTGCACTCATACATCCGATAAATTCTGTTCTGTATACGATGCGCTAAAAGACGGAAAGATATCTGAATCACGATACGGAAATTATAAGTATTTATATGGCGAAATATCAAACAGAAAAAACTACAGATAAAATCAGGAGGAGAAAACCATGATAATCTTATCACCATCAATACTTTCAGCAGATTTTGCAAACCTTGAACGAGATGTGAAAAAGGTATGTGATGCAGGAGCACAATATGTTCATGTGGATGTAATGGATGGTCATTTTGTGCCCAATATAACAATTGGCCCCTGTGTTGTTGAATCCTTGAGAAAAACAACAGACAAAGTTCTGGATGTTCACCTGATGATAGAAAACCCCATTAAATATGCAGAAGAGTTTTTAAAAGCGGGATCTGATATTATTACCGTTCATCATGAAACGGGCTTTGATATTGATGAAATATATGCTCTTACACAGAAGTATGGGAAAAATCTTTGTGTATCAATAAATCCTCCCACATCTGTAGAAGTTCTCGATCAATATGCCGATAAGGTTGATATGTTTCTCATAATGAGTGTTAATCCCGGATTTGGAGGTCAGTCATTCATTGAATCAAGTCTTGATAAAATCAGATATTTGAGAGAAAAATATCCCAATATAGACATTGAAGTTGATGGAGGAATAAAGCTTGACAATGTCGGAAAAGTAATAGATGCAGGAGCAAACGTAATTGTTGCAGGTTCAGCTGTGTTTTGTGCGCCTGATCCTGAACTTACGGTAAAACAATTTATGGGAGAAAAACTCTGATGAGAGCGGTTATAATTTCCAATGGTGAAATTGATAATTATGAATACTACAAAGATATACTGAAAGACGGAGATTTTATTATCTGTGCAGACGGGGCAATAAGACATTGTATAAAATTGAATGTCGTTCCCGATTTGTGGATTGGAGATTTTGACTCCTGCAACAAAACCGAATTTGTCGAAAAATATTCGTTTTTATGTGAGGTACCTGCGATTTCTCTCAATCCCCAAAAAGATGAAACAGATACACATTACGCATGTAACATTGCCATAGAAAAGGGATACAAAAAAATCCTTATAATCGGCGGTCTTGGCAAAAGGATGGACCACGCCATAAGTAATATAGGACTTTTGGAACATCTTTTGTCTTGCAATGTTTGTGCAAAAATAGAAGATGAACACAATACTGTCACAGTTTTTACAGACAGCTACAAATCCGTGAGTAAAAGAAAGTATCTTTCCCTCATTCCTCTTGACAGAGAAGTTGTCGTGAAAAAAACAGAAGGTCTGTTATATCCATTGGACAATTACACAATGAAACGTGGTATGTCCCTTGGTGTGAGCAATGAAAAAACAAAAAATGAAGCAACCATAGTTCTGAAATCCGGAACAATGCTTGTTATAGAATCAGAAGATTAAGTGGTGATATTTATGGATAAAAAATATACACAAGACAGAGACAGTATATATGATGATGCATCTCCTTTCGAAGATGTCCCGTTTCAGGAAGAATCCGTTTCGGAGGATGAATCACCTGAATATGAGGAAATATATGAACGGAAAAAGTCATATGATTATGGACACAATTATGAATATCAAAGACCTCGTAAAAAGAAAAATAAGCTTTTGGGGATTTTAGGAAAAATAGCAGGTATCATAATTTCTGTTGTGGCAATTCTGTTTGTCGCAGGGTGGCTCATGTCATTTACTTTGCCTGTTGAAACAAATTTTCTTATTATGGGAACCGATCAGGAGGGAACACGTACAGATACTCTGATGTTTTGTACATATAACAAGGAAAATGGCAGAATCAGAATAGTATCAATTCCGAGAGATACCTATGTAACTGTTGACGACGAAACGTATACAAAAATGAGAGAAACTTATCCGCAACCCGGTTCAAAGTCCATGAAAATCAATGCAGTTCATCACTTTGGCGGAGAAGAATATGGTGTGGATTTGATCATAGAACAAGTCGAAAATCTTATGAACAGAGATGTTGATTTCTATGCAAAAGTCAATTTTGAAATATTTAAATATATTATAGACTCTGTTGGCGGAATAGAGTTTTATGTTCCGCAGAACATGCAATATTATGACCCATATCAGGATCTTAACATAGACCTTCAGGAAGGGTTGCAGATACTTGACGGAGATATGGCGGAACAACTTGTACGATATAGAAGCGGATATGCCAATGCTGACCTTGGAAGAGTGGATGTTCAGCAACAGTTTATGAAAGCATTCATATCACAAACACTTTCAAAAGGTAAGATTCTTTCCAATCCCGGGGTATATTTCAATGTTCTTTTCAAATATAACTATGTTGAAACAAATGCAGGTCTTTTTGATGCACTTTCTTATGCATTTTTGCTTGGTGGAATCGATACCGAAAACATAGAAACCCAGACTCTTCCCGGAACTCCTTCATATCAATCGGGACAGTCTGTGTATGTTGCAGATGAATATGCCATAGAAACTTTATTTGAGTAAAAAATTCACAGAAATCAGGACAAGAATTGGAAATTTTTGTATGTTAACAACTTAAAAATACCCCATTTATTTCTTGACAAAAACAAACAGATATGATAATATTAATAAGATAAGTTTTTATTGTTTTGGAAGGAGATAATGAAGGATGACAACAAAAATAAAATTGTCAGAACAGCATATGTGTAAACCATGTTATGACAGCACTATTTTTGTTTCTCAAATCTCTTTCTTAACTCATCTTTCAGTTTTGAAAAATAATTTAATTCCCGATTATTCAATGTTTTAATCAATGTTGATTTATCGGGTTTTTTTTCGCAAGTCTAAGAATAAGAACAATAGCAAAATTTCAGGAGGTTATTAATATGGCAAAAAGAACAGACATTAAAAAAATACTTATAATCGGTTCCGGCCCCATCATTATCGGTCAGGCTGCCGAATTTGACTATGCAGGAACACAGGCATGTCTTGCTCTTAAAGAGGAAGGCTATGAGGTGGTTCTTTGTAACTCCAACCCTGCAACAATCATGACTGATACAACTATTGCCGATAAGGTATATATGGAACCATTGACTTTGGAATATGTTGCCAAAATTTTGCGATATGAACGTCCTGATGCCATTGTTCCGGGAATTGGAGGACAAACAGGACTCAACCTTGCAATGCAGCTTGAAAAGAAAGGAGTTCTCAAAGAATGTGGAGTTGAACTTCTGGGAACAAGCAGCGAAAGTATTGAAAGAGCCGAAGACAGAGAACTTTTCAAAGAACTTTGTCAGTCAATAGGCGAACCCACAATTCCTTCTGAAATAACATATTCTCTTGATGAAGCTAAAAAGGCCGCAAAAGAGATCGGATATCCGGTAGTATTAAGACCTGCTTTCACCCTTGGCGGAACAGGCGGCGGATTTGCATATAATGAGGATGAACTCGTTGAAATCGGTCTTAATGCTTTCAAACTTTCTCCCGTACATCAGGTTCTTATTGAAAAGAGCGTAAAAGGATATAAAGAAATTGAATTTGAAGTAATGCGTGACTCAAATGATCACGCCATAACCATTTGTGGCATGGAAAACATAGATCCCGTTGGCGTTCACACCGGTGATTCCTTGGTTGTTGCACCGATTCTTACACTCAATGACAAAGATCTTAAAATGTTAAATGACAGTGCAATAAAAATTATCCGTGAACTCAAAATTGAGGGCGGATGCAATGTTCAGTTTGCACTCAACCCTGAAACAAGCGAATATTATCTCATAGAAGTTAACCCAAGAGTATCACGTTCATCAGCGCTTGCATCAAAGGCAAGTGGATATCCAATTGCAAAAGTTACTGCAAAAATAGCAGTAGGTATGGCACTTGAGGATATCAGTATTGCAAATACAAATGCTGCATTTGAACCCGATCTTGATTATATTGTTGCAAAACTTCCACGTTTCCCATTCGACAAATTTGCATCTGCTCCAAACACCCTCGGAACACAGATGAAAGCAACAGGAGAAGTAATGGGAATAGGCTCAAATCTTGAAGAATGTCTCCTTAAATCTGTACGTTCTCTTGAAATTGGCGCATATCATTTCCATCTTCCCAAATTTGATTCGATGACTACAGATGAACTCAAAATTTATCTTGAAGAGTTCAAAGATGACAACATTTTTGCTGTAGCAGAACTTATCCGCCGTAATACAAGTGTGGACGAGCTTCACGAAATAACCAAAATCACATCATATTTCCTTGAATCCATCAAAAAGATTGTTGATATGGAAAATGTTCTCAAAGAAAACAAAGGCAGTCTTGATGTTCTTAAAGATGCAAAGAAGATGGGATTTGGCGATAAGTTTATCGCAAAACTCTGGGATATGAATGAAATTGATGTATATAACATCAGAAAAGAAAATAAACTTTTCCCCATATACAAAATGGTAGACACCTGCCATACCAATGCATACATTCCATATTTCTATTCTTCATATTCAGGAGAAAATGCATCAAAACTCACCAACAAAAAGAAAATTGTTGTTCTTGGTGCAGGCCCCATCCGTATCGGTCAGGGTGTAGAATTTGACTATTCCACAGTTCATGCCGTAACAACAATTAAAAATTCCGGCTACGAAGCAATAATCATAAACAATAACCCTGAAACTGTTTCAACTGACTATACAACAGCAGACAAACTCTATTTTGAACCTCTCACTCCCGAGGACGTAATGAACATAATTGAGTTTGAAAAGCCAGAAGGCGTAATCGCATCTCTCGGCGGTCAGACTGCAATAAATCTTGCTCAGCCTCTTATGGAAAGAGGAGTAAAAATTATCGGTACAGACTGCGAAGCAATAGAGCGTGCAGAAAACCGTGACAGTTTTGAAAAAATCCTTGAAAAACTCAACATTCCCCAACCAAAAGGAAAAGCAGTAACAAACATTGAAGACGGCATAAAAGCCGCAACAGATATCGGATATCCCGTACTTGTACGTCCAAGCTTTGTACTTGGCGGAAGAGCAATGCAGATAGTTGCAAATGAAGATCAGCTCCGTCAATATTTGAAAACTGCTGTTGAAATTGATGAGGACAAACCCGTACTTGTTGATAAGTATATAAAGGGAAAAGAAGTAGAAGTTGATGCTATCTGTGACGGAAAGGATGTTTTTGTTCCCGGTATCATGGAACTTGTTGAAAGAACAGGTGTTCATAGTGGTGACTCCATCAGTGTGTATCCCTCATTCAGCATTTCTGATAAAGTTAAGGGAATTATCCTTGAATATGCAAAAAAACTTGGTCTTGGAATCGGAATAATAGGTCTTTATAACATCCAGTTCATTGTTGATGAAAAAGAAGATGTATATATAATCGAAGTTAATCCCCGTTCTTCAAGAACAGTTCCTTTCCTTTCAAAATCTACAGGTTATAGCCTTGCAGATATTGCAACAGAAGTTATTATGGGTAAAAGCCTTAAAGAACAGGGCATATTCAATATCTATCCCAAAGAGAAAAACCGTTGGTATGTAAAGGTGCCCGTATTCTCATTCAATAAAATCAAAGGTCTCGATGCCTACCTTTCACCTGAAATGAAATCAACAGGTGAAGCCATTGGATATGATGACAAGCGTAATCGTGCACTCTATAAAGCACTTCAGGCATCAGGAATGAAACTTCAGAATTACGGAACCGTGTTTGCTACAATTGCAGATAAAGACAAAGCAGAGGCACTTCCTTTAATAAGACGTTTCTATAATCTTGGATTTAATATCGAAGCAACAAGCGGAACAGCACAATTCCTCAAAGACAACGGCATAAGAACACATGTTTTAAGAAAACTTCATGAAGATGAAAATGAGATTTATGATGCAATAAGAAGCGGACATATTGCCTATGTTATAAATACCCGTGACGAAGGAAGCGTAGGTCAGGCAAGTGACGGTTATGTTATCAGAAACTTTGCAACAGAAAATAACGTTACAATTTTCACAAATCTTGATACTGTAAATGTAGTTCTTGATGTTCTTGAGGAAACCACACTTACCATATCCACAATTGATTCTTGATAAAGGAGAAAAGGCATGAATATATATAAAATCAATTCAGTAAGCGAACTCATAGAAGGTAATTCATACGTTGGAAGAGGTATAATCCTTGGTAAAACTCCCAACGGAAAAAAAGCATGTAGTGCATACTTTATTATGGGTAGAAGCGCTAACAGTCGTAACCGTATTTTCACCAACAAAAACGGTGAGATTTTCACAGAACCTTTTGATGCATCAAAAGTTGAAGACCCAAGTCTCATAATCTATGCGGCTATTCGCAAAATTGAAAATAAGCTTATCGTAACAAATGGTGACCAGACAGATACTATCTATGATGGCATCAAAAATGGTGAATCCTTTACTCAGGCACTCACCAAACGTGAGTTTGAGCCTGACAGACCAAACTTCACACCAAGAATCAGCGGTATGATAACTTTTGCCGATAATGATTTCACATATGAAATGAGCATTCTTAAAAGTGCAGATGAAGAGGGTAGTGCATGTAACAGATATTCATTCAGCTATCCTTCAATCAAAGGACTTGGACATTTCATTCACACATATGTATGTGATGGTGACCCAATCCCCACATTCCAGGGAGAACCTGAACGTATGGCAATGTGTGATGATATAGAAACATTCACACAGGATGTATGGAATTCACTTGATTCAGATAACAAAATTTCTCTTTATGTACGCTACACAGATTTGGAAAGCGGAGAAATTGAAGAAAGATTAATCAATAAAAATAATTAAGGAGGCACACAATGAAAGAATTTGAACTTAAATACGGATGTAATCCCAATCAGAAACCCGCAAAAATATTTATGGCTGACGGCTCTGAACTTCCAATTGAAATTCTTGCCGGCAGACCCGGATATATAAATTTTCTTGATGCTTTCAACAGCTGCCAGCTTGTAAAAGAACTAAAAGAGGCTCTCGGACTTCCTGCAGTAACTTCTTTCAAACATGTTAGCCCCACTTCTGCTGCAGTTGGCATAAAACTTTCAGACAAGCTCAAAAAAGCATGCTTTGTTGATGATGTTGAAGGACTTGACGATTCTCCTTTGGCATGTGCATATGCAAGAGCAAGAGGAACAGACAGAATGTGTTCATTCGGAGACTGGGTTGCTCTTTCTGATGTTTGTGACGCTACAACAGCAAAGATGATAAAAAGAGAAGTTTCCGATGGCGTAATTGCTCCCGGATATACCGATGAGGCACTTGAAATTCTCAAGCAGAAAAGAAAAGGAAACTACAACATCGTAAAAATTGATCCTGATTATGTGCCTGCAGAAATAGAACATAAACAAGTGTTTGGAATAACTTTTGAGCAGGGAAGAAACAACTTTGAAATCAATCGTGAACTTCTTTCTAATATTGTTACAGACAATAAAAATCTTCCTGAAGAAGCTGTACGTGATCTTATAATTGCTCTTATAACTCTCAAATACACTCAGTCAAACTCTGTGTGCTATGCAGTTGATGGTCAGGCAATCGGTGTAGGTGCCGGTCAGCAGTCAAGAATTCATTGTACAAGACATGCAGGCTCAAAAGCTCACACCTGGTATTTACGTCAGCATGAAAAAGTTTTAAATCTTCCTTTCCTTCCAACAATGGGAAGACCTGAAAGAGATAATGTTATTGACGGATATATCAATCAGAATGAGGAAGATGTATGTGCTGATGGCATCTGGCAGAAATATTTTTCGGAAAGACCACAGCCGCTCACAAAAGAAGAAATTGATGCATATCTTGCAACAGTAGATGGTGTTTCTCTGGCATCTGATGCATTCTTCCCCTTCGATGACAACATTAAGAGAGCATTAAAGAGCGGTGTAAAATACATTGCTGAACCCGGTGGTTCAATTCGTGATGATGTTGTAATTGACTGCTGTAATAAAAATGGCATTGTATGTTCATTCACAGGCATGAGATTGTTCCACCATTAATACCAATGTATAATGGAAAAATCCTCATGGAATGTTAAGAATGAGTGAACACATTGCAATACACTTATAATTTGACAAATATACACGCCGGATGTTATAATAAGAACGGAATTTATGTGGCAAGGAGGTAGTATATATGGCATTTTGTGAAAAATGCGGAGGACAGATAAGTGAAGAAATGAAATTTTGTGACAAATGCGGCTCTCCTGTAGTTCAGGTACAGCAGGAAATTTTTAATGATGTTCCTGCGCAAGAAACCCTTACGGAAGATGTTTCCCCTGTTGTGTCTGATGAATCAGATTATCAGCCTGTTGGAGTTGAAGTTGCATCTGAATGTGACGGGATTGTTGCCGATAAGGTTGAATCCTCAAAATTTTCGGTTAAAGGCTTTCTGGAATCAACGCTTCCTGCAAATCTAATATCACCCGGAAGTAAGTTTTTTCATTGGATAGGATTTGGTGCGTTTTCTCTTCTTGCTCTTGTATATCTAATATATTTCTTTGTATTTATGGATGAAATATGCACAACCGTTGCGCTGGAAACATTTGGGAATATAAATGGTTCAAATCCGCTTTGGATGATTGTCTATTTTGTTTTTAACCTTTCTCCCATATACTTTGCATATAAGTCATATAAATATGAAATAAACAAAATTCCGACTTTGATCACATTGGTTTCACTAATATTTGTTACTGTTTTCATGTTTACAGTATGGGGGATATCCGATGCTGTTGATTTTATGGAAGCTGCAAGCGTGTACGCTGTGGATAGTCCGAATGTTTTTGCATGGTTTGTGTTAAGCGACTGCCTTAGCGAGCTGTGGTATGTAAAGATTCTTCTTTCCGTATTATCAATATTTGCTTTTGCCATAAACCGCATGATAAACATGGAACAATAATTTTACTCATTGAATAGAGGGTATAACATATGTCAATTTTGATGATTGTGTTTTTTGCTTTTTTAATATACGTATCATATTTTGAAATTGTGTCGATACTTTTCAGAGGAAAACAGTCCAATCGCTTTTTTGCAACCATACTTTGTACAGTTGCTCCGATATTTGGGTCAGTTCCCGGCATTATCATTGCAACAAAGTATGAAAGAAGGATTGGTGGTATTGAAACAAAGATAAACGGACACACAGTACGCATTATAACAATTATAATGCAGATGGCAACAGTTTTTATGCTGTTCCTGCCTTTCTTTAAGTCTGATGGCATATATGCTTCCGGAACAAATGTCATATATGGTCTGACAATGGGCGGAGAGACTATATTTATGCCGGCAAAGTTTCTGATGTATCTCATATACGCTCCGTTTGTTGTAGCTGTATTGAATATTGTGGATATAAAACATAATATCAGCAATGTCATTTCATATGTTGTTGCACTTGTTATGGCACTTACGATAGTATTGATTGCTATGTATGTAGATATTGACGCTTCGCTGAAGAATACCTCCTGGCTTTGGGTGTATGCAATATTGAATGTAGCAATAATGTTTCTGTCGGAGATATCAATCATAGGTATAAGAAACAAATTTCTTCTTAAGGTGGAAGATGAAGAAGAAAAAATGGAAAAGGAAAGACCTGAAGATGTTCAACAAGAAGAATTGATTGACAATCAGGAATCTGAGCCACAGACAAACACAGACTCTCCGGTTTTACCTGTTGTTGAAACTACATATAAGTGTTCAAGATGCGGAAATATAATTTCAAAGGGTCAGGTTTGTCCTTGTCGTGAGGAAAAAGATACACTCAGCAAGATTCTTGCATCCACCGCCAAAGAGGAAAAAGGTGTTTTCTGTGTATATTGTCATCGTAAACTGAATGAAGGCGAAGTATGTACTTGTGAAGGTGATGGATTTGGAATAACCATAACACCGGAGCTTTCAGAACGTCGCAAATGTCAGTATTGCGGTCAGGTTCTTGTGGGAGACAGCATATGTGTTTGCGAAAAGATTATGAAAAAATCTGTGCCTGCATCTCCTGAAACCGATGAAACAGATTTAAAACTCTATTTCAAACAGCAAGCAAAAGAGTCATCAACAAAGATTACCGATGAATTAGCAGAACTTGAAAGAAAAATAAATGAACAGTTTTCTAAAGTAAAAGAAAATATATCAAATAATGAATAAAAAAGCAGGCTGAGCCTGC
Source organism: Clostridia bacterium (assembly GCA_045654685.1). Taxonomy (GTDB): domain Bacteria; phylum Bacillota; class Clostridia; order UMGS1810; family UMGS1810; genus RGIG1828. The sequence continues at coordinate 52,851 of JAZONV010000094.1, forward strand.
ACCTAAGTCGCGAGCATAATTTGATATACATCTCATCTCGCGAACAAAATACTGCGCAGATTCCTATACAGCAAGAAAAGCGGCTTTGTCGCTCCGCCTTACGGCGGACGAGCAAAGCATTTTCGCTTTTCTTAAGCCATGTGCATTTTTGAAAAGCAAATATTTTGATTTTCAAAAAAGTTTGCACGGCAATATAATCATATTTTTTATTGTATAGGAACGAAGTTTCCTATACAATAAAAAATGGGCGTGTCTCAATAAGTGATTTTTCACTGTATTGAGGCAACGCCCTCTTTTTCTGTCTGAAATGTGGATAACTTTTAGGAATTTCTCTGTTTTTGA
>JAZONV010000095.1:0-6002 GCA_045654685.1 Clostridia bacterium
ACACAACCACTTCAATTAACGGACAATCAAAAATTCAATAACTTTACCGAGGTTTTGCACAACCTCTTTTTGTTATGTCATTTTTAATTCGATTTTTATTATATCACATATTTTTGAAAAACGCAAATTCCTATACAGAAAAAAATCAGGGACTATAAATTAATTCAACAAATTAATTTATAGTCCCATTTTTTCTGCTTCGATTAATATTTAAAGTTTCCATGTTTAATATGATTTCTGACAATTTTAAGCTTGAATGTGTCGGGAGTTATAATCCAGTTTTCCGAAATGTATTGCTTGCCTGATACTTTTGCATTGGAAAGTTCTTTTTCAATAAGCTTTGCAACCTCATCACCGTCTCCGTATTTCTCAAGTTGTTTGTAGGTTGGTGTTTTATGATAGTCTGCAAACTGAATTGAAAGCTTGACAGAAAGATAAATGAGAATCAGAAGTGTCACAAAAGAAAAGACAATGTCAAACCCTTCGCTTTCCATTTCAACCCCTCTGGTGTCAAGCATATATTCACATATTTCAAAATCGGGATCTTCAGAGAATGCATTTGCAAGCTGATAGTTTATGATGTGGGGAATTTCTGTGAAAATCCCCGTAACTTCCTTATCTTTTTGAGGATCAAAATTCGGATAGGTCAGTATGACAACATTTTTATCCCCTATTTTCGCCATCCAGAGCATAGCCGATACTTCTTTTTTTGTTGCCGCATTTCCCGTGCCTGTTGTTTCGTTTGTTATGTCGGAATCTATGGAAGTAACCGCCGAAAGGGGAACTTTAAATTCATAGCTGTTGCCTTTCCAGTAGGACATATCTTTAAGAGCATAATCCTTTATGGAAAGATCGTCATTTCTGTGAAGTTCAAAGGGCTCCGGAATTTTTATTGCTTTTGTGTTTTGCGAAAAATGAGTTTCCGAAAGATAGGGATGGTCAATATATCGATTAAGAATGTATGGGCCGTTGGCTATAACATATGTCACCCATAAAACCAAAAGAATTATCAGAATCAAAAGAAATTTCATTCTGTATTTCTTCATGGAATTGTATATGAAAGAATCCATTATTCTTCACCTCTTACATATTCATTGTATACATCACGTTTTGAAATACCTCTCTCACCTGCAACCTTTTTTATTGCTTCTTTTTTGTCAAGTCCCTCTGATATGAGAATGTTCACTCTTTCAGTGACAGAGACAAGTGATTCTTCAAAAGTTTCATCTTCGCGCATCTTATATCCTTCAACAATAAGCACATATTCACCTTTGGGAATATTTTCCTCATAGTGGGCAATTGCACCGTCAAAGTCGGTGAGAAACGCCTCTTCATGAATTTTTGTCAGTTCTCTCACCAATGTGAGAGAGCGGTTGCCAAAATATTTTCTCATGTCCGAAAGAGTTCTTTTGAGTTTGTGTGGTGCTTCATAAAATATTAATGTACGCTTATCCTTTGCCACTTCTTCAAGATGAGAAAAGCGGCTTTTTTTGTTTACGGACAAAAATCCTTCAAAAGCAAATCTTGAAGTATTCTGACCTGATATTATGAGAGCGTTTATAAGGGCTACTGCACCGGGGATGGGGACAACTTTTATCCCTTCTCTTATACAGTCTTTCACAAGGTCCTCTCCCGGGTCTGATATGGCAGGGGTTCCTGCATCGGTGACGAGAGCTATGTTTTTTCCTTCTTTGATCTGACCGATTATATATTCCCCTTTTTCTTTTTTGTTATGTTCAAAATAGCTTGTGAGGGGTTTGTGAATGTCAAAATGATTCAAAAGTTTCAGGGAATGACGGGTGTCCTCGCATGCTATCATATCACATTCTTTTAAGGTGTTGAGGCATCTCACGCTGATATCGTCAAGATTGCCTATGGGCGTTGCACAAAGATATAGAGTACCGTAGTTCATAATGACCTCCAGAAAAGGATAGAAAATTCGAAATTCAAAATTCGAAATTCGAAATTATGGTGGAAAATCCTTTTGGGATTTTCTTTAGATTATAGTGTATCGCAGGAGGGTCTCTGTGCCCTCCCGAAAAACTCATGCAATTTTGATGAAATCCACGGAAATGGATGGAACTTCTCCCCTACAAGGTTCTCGAAACTGATGATTTTTTCCTGTTGGTTCGAATTGTTATAAATTCCATCACGGCTGTGGTGGAATAAAAGTTTCCACTATTTTCTTTTGGCGAAAAGCGAATAGGGTAAAATCAGAGGAAAAGCGAATAGGAGGCGCAGGCCACATTATGAGCGTATCTGATTTTGCCACAGGAGTTGCCAAAGAAAATTCAGGGAAAAGAGGAGTTGAAAGGGGAATCCCCTTTCATTAAATATTCACATATAGCGTTGGTTCAAACTTTAATGAGGGCGCGGCGCCCTTCATTGCCTCAACCAACACAAGTTTCGGTTCTTTTTCGGGAGATGGTGCAATAAAGCGTATTCTTTTGGGTTCCATTTTTGCCTGTCTGAGTTCCCAGATGATATCGCAAAGCCTGTCCGCTCTGTGCACCATGAAAAAATGACCGCCAAATTTTAAAATTTTTCGGGTTGCATCAATCACTCCCGAAAGATTTGTGCAAATTTCGTGACGGGCAATGGCAAGAGGTTCGTTTGGATTTTCAAATCCTGAATTTGCACTCATATAGGGCGGATTGCAAGTTACAACATCAACAGAGCCTGAAGAAAAGTGATCTGTTATGTCAGAAATGTCAGAATGAATCATAAAAAGTCTTTCGTCAAGGGAATTGATTTTCACATTTTCCACAGCCAAGTCACAGGAACATTTCTGAAGTTCAACCCCATAAATTTTCCTTGCCTTTGTTTTGGCACTCAAAAGAATGGGAATTATGCCGTTGCCCGTGCATAAATCCACAACCGTGTCAGACTGTTTTGCTTTTGTAAAATCAGAAAGTGCCACAGAATCTGTTCCGAAACAAAAAAGTTCTGAATCTTGTATGATCTTAAGATTGTTTATTCCTAAATCTTCTGTTCTTTTCATAATAAAACCTCTGAACAAATGCTTAAATAGTTGCGCCAATATCCACATCCATGAGCAGCACATGTTTTTTTATAATCAAATTCATGGACTGTTTAAAGACACTTATATATGTTAAAAACCCCGGAAAAGTCCCGGGGTTTTTATAAACAAAATTATTCCTGAACGGGAGCACCTACAGGGCAAGCACCTGCGCAAGCGCCACAATCGAGACATTCGTCTGCGTTGATAACGTATTTGCCATCACCTTCGGAAATAGCGGATACGGGGCACTCAGCTTCGCAAGCTCCACAGCTGATGCAATCATCATTGATGATATATGCCATCGGGATACACCTCCTTAAGCAGTTGCTTAATTATATGCCAAGACCGATTACGGTCCTACATTCAACTTATTATATCAACATTCGACACAAAAATCAAGCCTTTTATCAATCTTTTTCAAGTTTCTTGAGTTCTGCCATGTCAACCTGTTCATCCGATTTTGCTGTTGCTCTTTTCAAAATTTTAACTTCATCCACTTTGTACTCTTTGAGTTCTCTCTCATCTCCACGCTCTACTGACACCGTCAGTATGCCTTTGAGAGGTGAAACTGCAGTAACGGTACCTGTGCCGTCGGGTGTCTTTATGAGGGAGCCGACACCGGGAGTGGTTCTGGAAATCTCCTCATATGCTTCCTGCTCATTTTTGAGACAGCACATAAGCCTTCCGCATGTACCCGAGATTTTTGTGGGGTTGAGGGAAAGGTTTTGCTCTTTTGCCATTTTGATGGAAACGGGAGCAAAATCACTTAAAAAGAGATTACAACAAAGCTGTCTTCCGCAAATGCCAAGACCTCCCAGCATTTTGGATTCATCTCTCACACCAATCTGGCGAAGTTCAATTCTTGTTTTGAAAACCCCTGCAAGATCCCTTACAAGTTCTCTGAAATCAACTCTGCCTTCTGCTGTGAAATAGAAAAGAACTTTATTGTGATCAAAGGTGTATTCAACATCAATAAGTTTCATTTCAAGGTTGTGCTGACGGATTTTTTCCTGACACACCTTGAATGCTTCTTTTTCCATTTCTTTATTTTTTTTGATTGTTTCTTCGTCTTTTTCATTTGCCACACGAAGAATTTTTTTCAGAGGCGGAACAATTTCATCATCGGTAACCTGTTTTTTTGCAATTACCACCGTTCCGTATTCTATTCCTCTTGAGGTTTCCACAATTACGTGGTCGCCGTTTTCAACTTCAAGTCCGTCAAAATCGAAATAATAGATTTTGCCGACTTCTTTAAATCTTATTCCGGTTACTTCAACCATATTTCCTCCTGTATGAATTTATTCAAAAATCAGCCCTGCATAAGGCATTTGAGTTCTGTCAGAACAGACTGAATTACCATCTGCGCATTTTCGTTGAATTTCAGCCTTTGGGGAATACTTCCCGTGACTTCTGTCATTTTAAGAGCTGATTCAAGGGTGATTCTGTCAGAAATTCTTTCAATATCTGAAATTTTGTCTCCATTTATAACAAGGTCTCTGCGCTCATTTTTAACAAATACAACATCCCTCATAAAATGAGTTATGATGCTCACGGTATCTTTCAGGTTTTCCTTGTTATCTTTTGATGTCCATTCTTTTGTAAGAGTGTATATATAGCTTTGAGAGAAAAAAAGAAACTCTTCAAACTCACCTAATACTTTTTTCCTTAAACTCTGAAAATTTGCATCATCTGCAAGTGATAGCAGCGCACCGGGGTTTCCCATGGCATATTTATAGTAGAAAGAATCGGTGTCTATAAGTTCTCTCAACTCTTCCTCACGCCATGCCGGAAGCGTCATATGCATAACTCGCGACATTATTGTGGGAAGCATATCCGAAACAGAATCACACAACAAAACAAACACTGCATAAGGAGGTGGCTCCTCAATGGCTTTCAGCAGTGCATTCTGACATATTTTTCCAAGAAGATGTGCATTCTCAAGAACAATAAGCTTATGGGTTGAATTTAAGGGCTTTTCATAAACCGATTTTATGATTTCTCTCACCCTGTCAACCTCATAGGCGGTTTTCCCTGTATTTGTGGCAGTCAAAATGTCGGGGTTAGCATTCAAGCTGGCACTTTTGCATCCCGGACACTCGCCACATGCGCTGTGAGTTTTACATGCAAACAAAAGTTTCACGGCACGGGAGACGGTTTTCTTCCCGACTCCCGCATCGCCGCTTAATACATATGCATGTCTGAGAGTATCTGACGAAAGTGCATCCTCAAAATGAGAAATTATCTTTTTTTGATAATCCGAATACATCTATCTTATACCTTTTCGAATCTGTCAACATCCAGAACGAAAATAGTTGCTCCGCCAACCTGAACCTCTATTGGATAAGGTGAGAAAGATGCGGATGCTCCCATGGGCATTGGAGATGCGGTAATCTGAGTTCTGCGATGACTCTTGCTTTTTATGATATCTATAACTTCCTGAACCTGCTCGTCTTCAACACCGCTTAAGAGTGTCATGTTTCCGGCTTTCAGAAATCCACCTGTGGTAGCAAGTTTTGTTACGCTGAAACCTGCTTTGGAAAGTCCGCTTAAAACTTTGTTGCCATCTTCATCATTTACAATTGCGAGTACTAATTTCATAATATCACTCTCCTTTTTACCATTATATAACGAAACGGGAATAAAATCAAGGAAAATTTCATTATGAGTAAAATAAAGCACAGACCGCCAACAGGCAAAGAGGGGAAGGGGAATGAAGTTTGACCTTCGGTCAAGTGAAGTTTTCGCTTTGCGAAAGTGAAGTTGCCCTTTCAGGCAGTGAAGTTTTTGCTTTGCAAAAGTTATGGTTGAAAATTGCCGGGGCAATTTTCTTTTCAAAAAAATATCGGAAGGGGCTGGCTGTCTCTTTAATTGTATAAACTAATAAATTGAAGTATATCTCACTGATTGATTTTCAATCAGTGAGAATGAAATGCACCTGAAGGTGCATGAAATGAAACCTTCGGTTTCATGAAATACTGCT
>JAZONV010000096.1:0-2851 GCA_045654685.1 Clostridia bacterium
GACGTTCGTACATACTGGAGTGGTGACGCTATTAAGAGAGTAACAGGATACGATATCGAAGGTGTTGCTAAAGAATCAGATGGTATTATTCACTTGATTAACTCAGGAGCTTGCTGTCTTGATGCTAATGGTGGCGCTAAGGACGAAAACGGCAATGCAGTTATGAAGCCTTGGTATGAAGTTACACAGGCTGACCAGGATGCTATCATGGCAGCTACTACATGGAACGCAGCTGATAACGGTTACTTCCGTGGAGGCGGGTTCTCATCAAGATTCGAAACAAAGGATACAATGCCTGCAACAATGATCCGTCTTAACCTCGTTAAGGGCTTAGGACCTGTTTTACAGATTGCTGAAGGTTGGACAGTTGGCTTACCTGAAGATGTTTCAGATACACTTTGGAAGAGAACAGACTACACATGGCCATGTACTTGGTTTGCTCCAAGATGTGACGGTAAGGAAGGCTCACCATTCAAGACTGCTTATGAAGTAATGAATAACTGGGGTGCTAACCATGGCGCAATCAGCTACGGTCATATCGGTGCTGACCTTATCACACTTTGCTCAATTTTGAGAATCCCTGTATGTATGCATAACGTACCTGCAGAAAAGATTTTCAGACCTGCTGCATGGAATGCATTCGGTATGGATAAGGAAGCTGCTGATTACAGAGCTTGCCAGACTTATGGACCAATGTATAAAAAATATAACTAATATATAAATTTGTTGGGGCTGTTTAAAAAGTCCCTAAATTACAAAAAGGATCTCTGATTGAGGTCCTTTTTGTGATATTGTGAAAATTTATTGAATTTTTGGTACACAAAATTAAACTCATATTAAAATGAGCAAATTTTGAGATATTTTCTTTAAACTCTATGCTGCTAATAAGCTTTTTTGTTTCTTTAAATGGTACTTGTATAGATTAAAACCTATACAAATTGATGTAAATTCAAAAATTACAGATTTTAAGCCTCTTCTTCGTATCCTTTTGTACTGTCTGTCCCATTTGATTACTCCATATGTTCCCTCTGCTTGAATGCTTCTGTTTGCTCTTAATAACAAGCCATGGGTAGAAGTTAAATTTTCAAGAACTTCTTTATGAATTGCTGTTAATTCCTCGTTCATTCTAACGGTTCTGTTTCCTTCACCTTTTTTGCACTTTTCTGCATAAGGGCAATTACTGCAATCTTCGCATTGATAAAATTCCTCTGTTCTTCCATATTTGTTTCCGCGCACAGCTTTGTCATACAAATATTGGAATTTTCTGCCATTAGGACAGATTAGATTGCCGTCTCTATCTCTTTTGAAATTTACTGCTCTGAATTCATTTTCTCTGTATTTTTTATCCGTTGTTTCTTTTTTGAACATAGTAAACTTCATATATTTTTCCATACCTTTTTGTTCGCAATACAGGTAGTTATTGTAGCTTCCGTATCCTGCATCAGCTACGGGATAGCGTGGATAGAAGCCATAAGTGTTATTGAATTTTTCCATTAAGGGTACAAAGCATTCCATATCTGATGCATATTGCTTCATATCCATTACAGCTATGTATTCATCGCATATTCCGAGCTGTACATTGTATGCCGGAAGCAACTGGTCATTACCCATATAATCTCTTTTAATACGCATAAATGTTGCATCATTGTCAGTCTTTGAATAGCTGTTTCTATCATCACCGCAAACTTTAATATGATGTGCATATTTCTTTAATTTCTTCAGATAATCTGCGAGCTTTTCATAATGCTTTTGAAAGATAGTTTTTCTTTTGCCGCTACCGTAAACGAAAGATGATGTGTCTACTTCCATTATCTTTTGATACTGTTCTACTACATATTCGACATATTCAATAGTGTACTCTTTTCTAATGCCAATTTTAAAGTTGTGGAATAACAAATCAGTTTCATTGATTTCCTGTATTAACTGAGTAAGGTACATATATACTCTATGTCTGCTTGTTTTGCAGGCTTTCTTCCATACCCAAGTATATTTATTTGCATTAGCTTCTAATTTTGTGCCATCTATATATACATGGTTTAAGTCCACATTTTCTTTTTGAAATATGTATGAATTTATGTCATTGAAAATATCTTCTATGCTATCTATCAGCATTTCATTCATGAAATTTGACACAGTCGAATATGACGGTGCTTTTAAATCATCAAGAAGCCATATGAAGCGGATATCAGTTTTGCATAGCTTTTCTATATTTCTGACAGAAGCATATCCGTTTTCCATAAAGGCAAACAGTATGATTTTTAACAATTTTACGGAGTCAAATCTTGGGCGACCTGTTTTGTTTCCTTTCCCAACAAAATATTTGTATAGGTCAATTTGCTCTATAATTTCATTAAATGTGTAGATTGGATCAGAAATTTCAATAATTTTTTCTAAATCTACTGGAATTTTCATTTGAATTGTGTTAAAATGACTTTGGTTATATTTGTGTTTGGTCATACAAATATTATACCACAAAATGGCTGATTCCGCTACGGTTTCAGCCATTTTTTTAATAAAAAAATCGAGGAATTTTCATCCTCGATTTTCAGTGGGACTTTTTAAACAGCCCCAATCATTATTTTGATATTGACAATTTTTTACATAAGTGATATAATCGAGAAAAGCCGTCAGATAAGCGGAATATATAGGAGGAAATACGATGAAGAAAAATTTAGTAAAAACAGTTGGAAGTATTGTGATTTCGATGTCAATACTTAGTGCGAACGTATCTGCAGCAACATTATATACAGCAGATGGTCGTTCAAAGTGGTATCCCGATGATAAGGTTGAAGCACAATTAAAGGTAGGCTGGTATAGAGAACCTGTTGTAAAAATGTATTCAAAGGACGGA
>JAZONV010000097.1:0-6503 GCA_045654685.1 Clostridia bacterium
TTCTCTTTTCAGGGGTTAGGAAAAATTAGCTCAAAATGGACTAATCGAATGCCAAACCTTGGTTTGGCACGTCAGCCTGAAGGCGTACAAAGGTACGTCGTGGGTGAGATTGTTCATTGTGGGCAATTTTTACATCCCCTTACCCTTATCCTTTATTTATTGAGCCATACATGATCAGGATCTGTTGTCATAAAGAAACCTCTGTTTTTTCCTGCCATTATCCAGAGCATATAGTTTTTATAACCGGGGGCTGAGTGGAAGGGATGGTATCCTCTTGGTATTTCTACAAAGTCACCTGATTTAACTGTATATGTTTCGTCGACGTCACCTTCCAACGTATAAACCTTTTGAATACCAAAACCTTGCGGCTTATCAAATTCGAAGTAGTAGATTTCTTCCGTTGCTGCCTCTTGTGGCATATTATCATCATCATGCTTATGAGGCGGATAACTTGACCACTGACCGCCTTCTATCCAACATTCTCCGATATATACCTGATCTGCCTCAACTCTTTCGTCGAGAACAAACATAGCGTGTCTTTGCCAACCCGGTTTACCTAAATCTTTGGCAATAACATCTTCCGGCTTTATAAGTACAGGCTTGTGATCCTTATTTGAAGGACACTTAGCAACTGCAATTGAAACCTCACCAACACCTGTTATTGTAAACTTTGTATTTCTCGGAACATACACTGCAGTTGCGTTGCCGTCGAAAACAGTTTCTCTCTCTCCGATATTTTCATAATTAAAACCATCACCTGCAACAGTACATTTACCGCCCAAAACAATCAATCCATATTCTTTGTCGCTTTCTGAATATGTTTTGGTCTGTCCGTCTACGAGCTTAACCATATCGATTTCAACATTTTGACAAAAACTGTCATCTGTTGTAAATATTTCAGATTTACCAAAATTTTTGGTCCATGTTCTTTTATACATCAATTCCACGCTCCTTTAAAAATTCTATTGTTTTTTCATATGTGGGTACACTTTCTCTTGCACCGAGTCCCATACATTTGATTGCCGATACTGCACTTGAGAAAATGCAGGCATCATAATATTTCATTCCCTTTGACACGGAAAATGCAAAGGCACCATGGAAAACATCTCCTGAACCGTTTGAATCCACCGCATCAACCAAAAACGCAGGATACTCCGTCACTTTTTCGCCGTCATACATAACCCCGCCTTTTTTACCGCAGGTTATCACTACCACCTCGGGGTTATATTTTTCATAAAGAATTTTTGCTGCATCAGGAACTATGTCTGCTCCTGTTTTTCCGAGAGCAAATTCTTCTGACGGAATCAAAATATCCGTATTTTCCAAAAGTTCCTCAATTCCATCATAAAGTCCGCCTGCATCATAGAGAACTTTGACATTATTCGCTCTTGCAAATTTTGCCCCCTCTGTTGCAGCTTTTATGTCGTTTCCGTCAACCATAAGAATTTTTGAATTTCTTATGGCAGTTATCTGTTCATCGCCAAATTCTGTGGGAGGAACATTTCCTCTATGGAAAATACAGGTTCTTGAAACAGTTTCTTCCGACAAAATTACATGAGATTCAAAACTGTCATATCCATTCTTTACGCTTACATATTCTGTGGATACCCCGTATTTTTTAAAATCTTCAACGAGGAACTTTCCTTGTGCATCATCAGAAACATTTCCGATAAAAGCAGTTTTTCCGCCAAGTTTTGATGCGGCAACAAGTCCTGTTGCACAAGGTCCGCCTCCGCTTTTTTTGATGGACTGAGCCTTGATTTTTGTGTCCTCATTCGGAAATTTAGGGACTGTTATTAAAATGTCATATACATTAGCACCAATACCTACTATATCTGCCATTTTTATGCCTTCCCGTCAGCACCGCAAAGTTTGATTTTGTCAAGTGCCAACTTTTTAACTGTTTCTATTGGATGTTTCATGAATACATCTATTCCAAGCGCCCTATTGGGATCGTCAAGAATTTCTTTTGTGCCTTGGGCAAAAGCACAACATACGTCTGTTCCGATGTTCATTTTACGTATTCCGGCTTTGATTGCCTCTTTAACCTGATCATCAGGGATTCCGCTTCCGCCGTGAAGAACAAGGGGAATTCCGCCTGTTGCTTCTCTTATGGCTTTAACTCTTTCAATGTCAAGTTTTGGGGTTTTTTTGTAGTGACCGTGAGCATTGCCGATTAAAACTGCAAGGCAGGTTACATTTGTACCTTCCACAAACTGTTTTGCTTCTTCGGGGTCTGTGAAATCGTCCATAACGTCATCATTAACACTTCCAACATGTCCAAGTTCTCCTTCAACTGTAACATCTATGGATGAACAGATTTCAACAATGTGATTTGTGTTTTTGATGTTTTCATCAAGTTCATGAACAGAACCGTCATACATTATTCCTGTTGCACCCCAGCGAAGGGCTTTTTGAACTTCCAACTCTGTTGCACCATGGTCAAGATGGAAACATACGGGTACTGTTGCTTTTCTTGCCGCCGCAACAATTGCAGGGCAAAGGTAGTAGCCAACTTCTTCGTTGAGAAGTCTGGGATATACCTGCATAATGATTGGGGCGCGAAGTTCTTCAGCCGCTTTTACGACACCCATTACAGTTTCTGTGTTATATACGTTGAATGCAGGAATGGCGAAATTGCCTTTTTCTGCCATGTCTATAATTTGTTTAAGCGTTACAAGCATCTAATACAGCCTCCTCTAATTTAAGAAGTTCTATCGCCTGTGGTTTTGTTTTTGAAAGTGCAGCATAATCTGCAACGCTTTCTGTTACCAGGATTTTGGCGTTCATATTCAAAGCATTGTTCCATCTGTTTTTAGCCACTTCGTCTATTACGTCAGGCATATATTCATTCATTATAAGATGGCCTGCAAGCTGGGTATATTCTTTGCAAAGAAGCATTTCTCTCACTTCACCGATTGAAGAGAGAACATCTCTTATAGCCTGAGTTTCCTCAAGGTCTCTTGCAAGAAGAGGACTATCCTGGGGAGTGAATATTTTGTCTGTCTTTTTAACCTTGAGGCTTCCGTCTTTTATGAGAGATGCCACAAACGCGGGGAAAGTTACAACCTCTGCAGTTACTTCAATACCCCATTCTTTGTATTCTCTCATCATTACTTTTGCATCCCCTGCATCATAGCAGATAACCTTTTTGTAGCCATTTAATACCTTTGCACAATCCTGCATGATTGCCTTTGTTTCAGCACTTGCTCCAACAAGGAAGTCCATGGAATATCCGCTGTTTGGCTCGTTTTCGAGAATTGCAAAACTTACATTTGCTTTTTTGAGAAGTTCAACTGCAGATTTTGCACATCCCTTTGCTCTTGCATCTTCACCAAGGAAGAAAAGAGTTTCAGAATCTTCAATTACGGGAATGTGTGGGTTCTTTTCTGCTCCGTAGATATTACCTTTTTCTGAAAGGTTGGTAATCATCTTTAAAACATAATCGGGAAGTTTTCCGTCGAGAGCAGCACCGAGACGCGCTTCTTTTGTGAACATAACAGGATCCCAGCCTGTTACACAATCGGTCATACAACCGCCGCAAAGTGAACATTCATAAACATTGTTTATAATATCATCAGAATATTCGATAGAATCTCTCATAACAAGAGAAAGTCCGAGCGCTCTGCCTCTTGCTGTGTTTCTTTCCTGTCCTGTTGCGTTTCCGATGGGGCAAACATGGTGACACATCCAGCAAAAACGACATGAATCTATATGTTGTTTTGATTTTGGTGTAAATTCCATTTTCTCTTCCTCCTTACAGACCAAGCTTGAACGGATTCATGATTCCGTTGGGGTCAAGCTGTTTTTTGATTCCTTCAAACACCTGCATTGCAGGACCATACTGTTCCTTCATAAGTCTGCCGAGTTTTATGCCGACGCCGTGATGGTCATTTACCACACCGCCGTTAGCAAGTGCAGTTCTTACACCGCAGTTCCAGATTTCCTGGTGAAGTCTGAATGCTTCGTGAGGATCCTGGGGAACATGTTCACCGTCAACAATGAATCTGTCATAAATCATGCAACCCCAATCATACCAATGAGAAAAGTGAGCAATGAATCTTGCCTGTGGGAAGTTGGTTTCTATGGCTTTTTTCATTTCCCAGTAGATTTTTTCAATCTTGTCATAAGGAGCGATTGTATCCATTGTACCGAAACACTGGGGAATGTCCATCATGTGACCGGGATAGAAGAATGTGATTTTTTCTTTCCACCATTTTTCGCCATATTCAGAGCCTAAATCTTCTGCGCCGTATTTTTTGAAGGTTTCAAGAAGAATTTTCATTTCTAAATCTGCAATTTCTTTTACGCCTTCAACAGCGATGTTCATGAAAGCTCCTTTCTTTTCAACGCCGACAATTTTCTTTATTAAAGATGCAGTTTCTGCTTCGTCATAAAGTCTCATTACAGAAGGTTTGAATTTCTGCAAAAGTTCTCTTCCTGCATTGAAAGCATCGGTCATGTTATGGAATAAAAATCCTCTGAACTGACGTGATTCAGGCTGATCATAAATTCTCATCTGTGCCTTTGTCATAACGCCAAGTGTTCCTTCTGAACCAATGAAAATCTGATTGAGGTCAGGACCTGCTGCGTGTTTGGGAGCAGGTGATGTTTCGATGATGTCACCATTTGGAAGAACAACTTCCATCTGAAGTACCATATCGTCAATTTTTCCATATTTGGTTGATGATACACCAATACCTCTGTGAGCAAGGAATCCTCCGACAGTTGAACATGTGAGAGATGAAGGATAGTGCATTGTTGCATAGCCTCTTTCATTGGCTGCCCATTCAATGTGCTTATATATTGCACCAGTTCCGCATTCTATGTACATCCCCTGTTCGTTAACATCATAAATCTTGTTCATTCTCTTGGTATCAAGAACTATACCGCCGCAAACGGGAAGAGCACCGCCCTGGCTTCCGCCGCCGCCACCCCATGTTGTTACGGGGATTTTGTAGTAGTTTGCAATTTTGAGAACAGCAGAAACCTCTTTTGCATCTTTGGGGGCAACGATGAAATCACCCTCGGGCATTCTTAAGCCTCTGTCCACCCACATTCTTGAAAGCCAGAAAAAGTCCACACTGTGTGAAATTTTGTCAATTGTTCTTGTTGAACAATTTTCTTTTCCGACTGCGTCTTCAAGTTCAGTGGCAATTACGTCAAATAAAAAATCTGTCACTTTTCCTCTCTCCTTTTTATATTTTGTTTGTTTTTGAATTTTTCTTTTATAGGTTCATAATATCACACTCACCATCGCATTTCAATGCCTTATATGATATAAATATATAACTTTTCGATACTTTTCTTGACAGTTCATTCATATCATAATATAATAAAAGCACCGACAAGGGGGCGAATTTATATGAGAATCATTTCAGCTGAGAAACTTTATGATTATAATTATTCAATAGAAGTTGTAAATGCCGTAAAACAATTCTGGAGAGAAAAACAGTCCTATTCTTGCATGGGACATCCAAAGGAAAAAAATGTTTTCCTTTGTTTTTGCGGATGCAAGGGAGAATATACCTTGCCTGATAAAACCAAGGTTATTGCCAAATCAGGAGATATTGTCTATGCTCCCATTGACTATGAATATTCCGTCCGTTTTTTTGATTTTGAAGATGACAACCCTCACACCATAAAGATTAATTTCTTTTTATATGATGAAAACGGAGAAGATTTTGCTCTGGACACCAAACTTTCAATTATTCGTCATCTGGGTTCATACTGTACCCCCCATTTTGTAAAAGTTGCAAACTATAGTGAGTCCGCAGTCAAGCGTCCCTCCAAAATGAAATCAGCTCTATATGAAATTCTTTCTGCCATCAGCGAAAAATCAAGAAGAAAAAGCCTTAAGGGTGAAAAGTTTGAAAGAATTTCCGAGGGGATAAGTTATCTTGAACACGATACCGAGCAAAAACTTTCTGTTGGGGAAATTGCCGCTCTTTGCAATGTTAGCGAAATCTATTTCAGAAAACTTTTTAAGGAGTATTCGGGAATGAGCCCTGTTAAGTTCAGAATAAAAAGTAAAATTGAAAATGCCAAGCTGTGTCTTGAATATGAAAATATGACAATTCAGGAAATTTCAGATTATCTCGGATTTATATCCCCTGCATACTTTACAAGACAGTTCAGGGAGTTTACGGGAATGACTCCGTCGGAATATAAGGAATCATTGTTTTAGCCGTCAGCCCGATAGTGGTTTTTTTCATAAAAATAATTGATATGACATAAAAGCAATTGTATATGATCAGATTATTGAGATTTTCCAAATAACAAATATCAGAAATGGGGATGTAAAATAATTCCCTGAAACAGACAAAGATCTCATTTTTTGAGGTCTTTGTTTTGTTTCAGGAAAAAAACTCTGTTTTTTGGGTACACGAAATAAAGGTCTGCTTTTGAGCTGATTTTTAAGTATTCTGTTATGCCACCAATAAGGTTTTTTGTTTCTTTAAGTGGTATTTATGAAGGTTAAAACCTAAACAAATTGCTGAAAA
>JAZONV010000098.1:0-9400 GCA_045654685.1 Clostridia bacterium
AAACTGGGTAAGGCTCAAGTTTGCTACAATGAATTTAAAAAAGCTTGCAAAATGGAAATGGAAGAGGAACAATACCCCTTCCAAATTGCTTATTTTTATCGTATTTTTAATAAAAACGAAGAAGAACCCGATTTTTGCCTAACGCAAAGTCGGGTTCTTCGACAGTCTGCGCACTCCATTATGGAGTGCGTTTTTTGCTGTATAACGCAGTTTGTGATAGTTGGAGTTTGCAACCGAGTATGGCAATACTATCTTAAAAAATTGATAAATAAACCATCATAATTTGGATTCCGACATTGACTTTAATATGGTAAAGTGATATACTGAAGTCATATTATTATACAATAAAGGAGATTGGATATGAAAAAAATTGTAAGCATCGTTTTGTGTCTCATGCTTTTGATTTCAAGTTTTCCAATGATTGGTTTTTCAGCGGAAAATTCAGATGTGAAACAAACAGAAGCACAATCGGATGAAACTATTAAAAAACCGTCAGATGATGGTTATGTAAGGCATATGAGAGAGGAACAAGGGGCGGAAAAAGAGCTCTCTCTCATGGAACTTGACCGTGCCAACGAACCGGGCGATGAAAATGAGTCAGAGGGCGATTTAACCCTTATGGCATCAACCGGAACAATGAAGGTCAAAGTAACATTTCCATCAGGCACCACAACCAAGAAAGGCGATGTGGTGTATGTATATCTGTATACCCCTGCAACCGTAGAAGACGGAAGGGTTGTTTCAGAACCTGTGTGGTATAAGTCTGAAAGTGCCACTTTGACGGGAAATGTGGACTCAGTAACAATAAGCTTGACATCTGTTGCTTATGGGAACTACATTATAGCTACCAAATTAATATCGGGTAATAAAAATGTTTTGTCGAACATGCAGTATTATTCATCAAATGGTACTGTTATTGATGTGCCCGGTGCAGAAAAGGTAAAACTTTCATCAAGCAGTAAAACTGTTACATTACCACTTTTGAAAGCGGAGTCTTCAGTTTCAGGAACAATTGATCTTTCAGCTTGTGTTCCTCAGGCAGATACCACAATAACTGTTTCATCAACTATCGAAGACGGAATTTTATATAATTATCAGTATATTAGTATTCCCGTAAAATCAGGTGATAGATCTGTCAAATATGAAATGGGTGTATCGAATGGGAATCAGTATGTGAGATTCTCTTCCGAATTCATTAAATCCGGATACTTTTTTGACGGACAAATCAATAGCACATGGAACAAAAGAACGTTTTTCAATCTGCAGTCTCAGCATAAAACCAACCTTGATGTTGTTGCATCTTCAGCCTCAACATCTGCTCAATATGACTACTATATAACCCTGACGTTACCATATACGCCTGTAGACCAAGAGTTTTTCTGCGGTCTTACGGACGGTAATGACGTTCTCGCGGAAGAATGGGTTTATTTTGAAGAAACAAACACAGTAACAATAGGTTTGAGTCCATATGATTATAGTGATGAAATATATTTCTTCTATAAGGATATTAATCCTTACGATGGAGCGTCATATGAAATTGACGAAAGTATGCGTTTTTATTCCGAAGACAAAGGCGTAACCGGAAATATTGATTATGCAACCAATATAGTTGATATGGATGAAATTACCGTCAAATATCCTGACTCATATACAATTTCAGGTAATATAAACACCGAAACAGGAATTGCCGGAGATGCATATGTATATATTGGTGCGGAGTTTGAAGACGATATCTATTATACATATGTGCCCGAGTCGAGTGGTTCCTACAAAATATATGTTCCCAAATCACTCAAAAATCAGGAATATACTATATTTACCGCCTCCGGGTCATACGGATGCATGATTCCTGATTCAAAGGAATATGGTTCGTCCTACACCCTTAGCGGAAATAAGACAGGGCTCAATGTAACAGCTCCCGGATCCCGAAAAATCTCCGGTATCATCGAACTTCCATGTCCTGCTCCGAAAAGTGGGATGAATGTGTCCTTTGATTATGTTGATTATAGTGATGACCATTACGGATATGCCGGAATGTGCTATATAGCTCCCGGCGAGACAGAAGCACAATATTCGGTATTTGTTCCTGCCACTTTGTCATCTGACGGATGTCTGGAAGTGAGAGCAGATACCAAGGAAGCAGTAAATATTTCTCAATATACTAATTCTATGGGACTGGAAGATGAAGAAGATGTATGGTTTGACGAAACTGTTACCATATCCGGAAAAGTTTCTCTTCCAAGCAGTCAGAGTAGTCTCGATACAAGTTTGACTTTTGAAATTAGTGCAGAATCCGGTTATAACTGGGCATATGGGTATATTACTATATTGAAAGGAGAATCATGCGCATATTACTCATTAAATGTGCCTAAAAATTCTACCTTAACTTCACTTAACATATCACATCAGAGAAATGACGTTTCCATCGGAAGGGATTATTATTATTCATCTTCCGGAACACTTGTACCCACATGGACAAGGATAAATATATATGTTTCTGCAGATAAGGAGATTAATTTGAAATTCCCCGAAACTGTTGCTATGTCAGGAACAATTACTCTCCCCGAAAACGGAACATACCATAGTGGAGATATATCCTACACAATAACCTGTGAAAATGTTTCAAGTGGAATAGAATATTCACAAAACTATACAATAACAACACCTTTTGCTGAAAATGTGTTTTCAATTCCGGTATCGGAAGAAGATGAATATATTATTAGCGTTTGTGTAAATGACACAGGAAACAGTTCAATTTTAGATTACATAGACTATTATTATGTATCCGATTCTCTTATGAGTTCATCAAAATCTGAAGCATCATATATTTATCCCGGAGAAGAAGTGAAGCTTACTTTCCCGGTTTGTGATACTGTTTCGGGTACCATCAAATTTGCCGAAGGTTGTTATATAGAAGGCGAAGGAATTGATATAGGTGTTTATGCAAAAAGTGTAAATACAGGATATTATTACGATTGTCGACTTGAAGACATAGATACCACAACTCCCGTAAATTTCAGCATCAAAATCCCGGGTGGAAATGATGAAAGATTCATTGTGTATGCGTATGTAATGTATGATGATGATGAAACCAAAACAAATATCGAATTATACACAGACATATATTACTCATCAGATGGAATGGTAAAAAATGAATATGATGCAGATGAAGTTACTTCTTCATCAAATATTGAAATTATAATTCCTAAATATCGTGAAATAACCGGAAAAATTGTTGTTCCGACAGACTATAAGTACGTAACACCACTTTCAAGAATCGAGTATGTATTGATTAGTGAAGATTCATACTATTACTACCTTCACGGTTATGTTGATGAAGACTTGAATTATGTTGTATATATCACTGATAACTATATTGAAAACGGAAATTATATGGTATATACATATATCAATGATATTCAGCAAAATAACATACTAAAAGATGAATCTTATTATTACAAGGATTCGAGCGGAAATAATAAATTCATAACTATTACTGACAACGGTGATGTTTCGGGAGTAGATATCAAAGTTGAGACCGGCTGGGCAATTTCCGGAACGGTATATCTTCCTGAAGATGCCGTAAGAGAAAACACCGCAATAAATGTACATGTATATGGCGACTTAAATTACTGGTATGGCGGAGAATCAGGAGAAATTTCTGAAGATGATAATTGCCTGGAATATATGTTTGCTGTAGAAAAGGAACCATCAAGATTCCCGGTATGGGCAGAAGTCGAAACATATGAGCAAGACTATGACCGACCTTACATCACAAATATTTCCGAAGCCTATATGTATTATAAATCAGCAACTGCATCCACTTGGGATTCAGAAGAAGCAACCTACATAACGGTAAATGGTGATGTAAGCGGAATAGATATCTATTTGGCTACCGGATGCACATTTAATATTAACTTGAAATATCCCACTTTTGCAGAATCAACACTCTATGGCTATGTATATCTTGTGGATGAAAGAGGAGAAGAAGTAGAGGAAGGATATTTCAACTTATCGCGATATGATGAAACATCACTGCTTAATATGGTTGTAAGCAAATCATACATGGGCAAAAAACTGTATCTTTACGTTGAAACTTATTCATATGGTGAAGATCCGTTATACAGTTCAAAAGTATATATTAATCCCGATGGTACCCTGGCATTTTCAAAAGTCAGTGCAACTCCATTCATAATAGGAGAGACAAACGAAGCATCATACACCCCGATAAAAGATGATGACAGCCGCATTCCTACATATGAAATAGAATCGGATCATCCATATCTTCCCGATACTCGTCAGACATACACATACAATCATCCTGATTCAAGTGTCTCAAAACTTTATGTAACTTTCAATGAACTTTCCGAACTTTCATATGGTGACTCCATCTATGTGTATGATACATACGGAAATTACGTAACAGATTTCAGCAACTATGATTACATTTCATCTGAAACTTTTGTTGTATATGACAGTGGATTTACGATTGTATTTGAATCAAACAACTACAGTGAATCATACGGATTTGCCATTGAAAGCATAGAGGAGAACAAAACATATACTGTTGTGTTTAAAAACTATGATGGAACTGTTCTTAAAACCTATACCGTAAACCACGGCGATTCTGTATATTATGATGGCCCCAAACCTACAAAACCTGCAAAACCCATGCATATTTGTGAATTTACCGGCTGGGATGAATATACATACAATATTGAATCGGACATGGTAATTACGGCACAGTTCTACGAGGATGCTATGTATTATATCTACTTTGCCGGTTCAGAATGGCTTGAAGAAGATCCCTATAATGTGTATGTGGAAAACTGTACGGGTGAAGACAGAAAAGCATGCTATGTTGTTGCAAACTATTCAGCAGACGGAAAACTCGTTGATGTTGAATTGGAGGAAATTGATTTTTATGCATATGAGAATCCTGTTCGCAATACCGGTGCTCCCATAAGTGAGGACGGATATGTCAAGGTAATGCTCTTTGACAGCATCGAAAATCTTTTGCCCATTGCAGCATATGATATTGCATATTGATTTCGTAACAGAGGTTTTCTTATCAAATAAAAATGTCGGAATTTTTTCGATACAAACAAATGAACAGAGATGAAAGTTTTGCTTTTGTCTCTGTTTCTTTTTATTGCAATTGACAAAATTACATATAAATAATATAATAATTGTACATATTAGTTTTAAGAGGTGAGCATATGTCTGCTATATATAAATCAGTTTCTGAACTTGTAGGGAAAACACCCATAATGGAACTTACAAATATAGAAAAAGAATATAATCTTGAATCAAAACTTCTTGCAAAACTTGAATTTTTCAATCCTCTTGGCTCATGTAAAGACAGAGTTGCAAGAGAAATGATTGATGATGCGGAAAAAAGAGGAATATTAAAACCCGGCTCCGTAATCATTGAACCAACTTCAGGAAATACCGGAATAGGACTTGCAGGGATAGGAGCATCAAGGGGTTACAGAGTCATCATTGTCATGCCCGACACCATGAGTGTTGAGAGAATCCGTACAATGAAAGCCTATGGGGCAGAAGTTGTTCTTTCAAAGGGTTCAGAGGGCATGAAAGGTGCAATTGCAATGGCAGAAGAAATTGCCAAAAAGGAAAAGGACAGTTTCATTGCAGGGCAGTTTGAAAATCCGGCAAATCCAATGGCTCACATAAAGACTACAGGACCCGAAATATATGAAGACACAGACGGTGAAATTGACATTTTTGTTGCAGGTGTCGGCACCGGTGGGACAATCAGCGGTGTTGGAAAATATCTGAAAGAAAAGAATCCTGCCATAAAAATAGTGGCAGTTGAACCAAAAGATTCACCGCTCCTTTCAGAAGGGAAAGCAGGTCCGCACAAACTTCAGGGAATAGGGGCAAACTTTGTTCCCGACTGCTTAGATACAGAAATATATGATGAAATCATAAAAGTTTCAACCGAAGATGCCTACACTCTTTCAAGACAAATGGGAAAAAAAGAGGGGATACTTGTGGGTATTTCATCAGGGGCATCTCTTTGGGCGGCAAAAGAACTTGCCAAAAGGGAAGAAAACAAAGGAAAGACAATTGTTGCGCTTCTTCCTGATACCGGCGAAAGATATCTTTCAACAGAACTTTTTGAATAGGTGATAAAATGAATAAAAAAGCACTTGTGGCAATGAGCGGTGGCGTTGACTCGTCTGTTGCCGCATATTTGATGAAATCTTCAGGCTACGATATTTCCGGGGCAATAATGCGACTTGCTGATGATTTTGGTGAGGATTCATCTCAGGCAATTAATGATGCTAAAGCGGTATGCATACGTCTTGGAGTTCCTTTTCATGTCTTTGATTACAGAGACGATTTTAAAACCTGTGTGATTGATGAATTTATAAAGGTGTATGAAGAAGGTGGAACCCCAAATCCTTGTGTGACGTGCAACAAAAAGATGAAATTCGGAAAATTCATAGACGGAGCAAATGAAATAGGCATAGATACTGTGGCCACGGGACACTATGCGAAAATAGAAAAGTCAGGAGATAGATTTATTTTAAAAAGAGGGGAAGATCCATTGAAGGATCAAAGCTATTTCCTCTATCATCTGACACAAAATCAGCTTTCCCACGCAAAATTCCCTCTTGGATCAATGTCGAAGGACGAAATAAGAGAAATTGCGAAAGAAAACGGATTTGTCACAGCTCATAAAAAGGATAGTCAGGACATTTGCTTTGTACCGTCCGGTGACTATGTGAGCGTAATTGAAAAAGTAACATCAAAAGTATTTCCCGAAGGGGATTTTGTAAATATCTTTGGTGAAAAAATAGGAAATCACCGCGGTCATATTCACTATACAATCGGACAAAGAAAAGGTCTTGGTATGGGCTTTGGCGAAAAAATGTATGTTCTGGGGAAAAATGTCACAAAAAACGAAGTTATTCTCGGAAATAACAATGCTTTGTTTTCAGGCTCCCTTGTTGCCAATGACTTCAACTGGATAATATCCGACAATCCTCCCGAAAAATTGAGGGCAGATGTGAAAATCAGATATGGCGCAAAAGAAGCACCGGCAACGGTATATGTTACAGACGAGAGAACAGTCAGAATAGAATTTGACACTCCCCAGCGTGCCATTGCACCGGGGCAGGCTGTGGTATTGTATGATGGAGATATTGTCCTTGGCGGAGGAACAATCATAAAAAAGCAGGCTGAGCCTGCACCCAAGTCGCGAGCATAATTTGATATACATCTCATCTCGCGAACTAAATACTTCGTAAATTCCTATAAATTAAAAAACGGGAATTGATTCCCAATCTCATTTTCGAATAGCAAAGGAGATGTTCAAATGAAAAAAATGTGGAAAGTTGTTGCACTTATTTGTGTACTGGTCATGGCGTTTTCATCATGCGCAAAAGAAGCGGCAACCCCCGCCGTTACGGTGAATTTTCAGGATCATCCCGTGGACAGGGAAAATTATATTTCAAATGCTGTAATGCCTGAAATAGAAAGAAAAGATGAATATCTTTCATCACCAAAACTTACCCATGATGAAATAAAAAAAGCTCTTGATTTTGTTATGACCAAAGTTGATGATAATGTGATAGAGTTTACAGATCAATATCCAAGATGCTACAGTGATGACCTGACCTATCCCAAGGTGGACAACACAGGTTGGACAGAAGGATTTTATATCGGTATGATATGGCTTGCCTATGAATATACGGGAGACGTGAAATATAAGCAGATTGCAACAAAACATTGCGATGCTATGAGGGAACGGCTTGAAAACAACATTGCATTAGAACATCATGATCTGGGATTTTTATATTATCCCTCGTGTGTAAAAGGATATATGCTCACAGGTGATGAGAAAATGAAAGAAACCGCTCTTATGGCGGCAGATAAACTTTTGACACGCTATAATGAAAAAGGAAAATATATTCAAGCCTGGGGAGAATTTGGTTCGCGTGATGAATCACGCCTGATAATAGATACCATGATGAATCTTGAACTTCTCTATTGGGCAAGTGAAGAAAGTGGTGACAAGAAATATTATGATGTTGCAAGCAATCACGCAAAAACCACCGCAATGGTGATTATGAGAGATGATGCCTCAACTCACCACACTTTCTACATTAACCCCGAAACGGGTAACCCGTCTCATGGAGTGACCGATCAGGGATTAAATGATGATACTGCATGGTCGAGAGGGCAAGCCTGGGGAATATACGGATTTAATATAAGTTACAAACATACAGGTGATTCTCTTTTTATGGAAGAGGGCACAAAAATCACAAATTACTTTTTGAATAATCTTCCAAAAAATAACATTGCTTACTGGGATTTATCATTCCAAGATGCTCCCGAGCCAAGGGATACTTCAGCCGCTGCCATTGCTGCAAGCGGACTTATTGATAATTATAAATATTATGATAATGAATATAAAGACATATACCTTGGTGCCGCACATCAGATTCTTAAAACTCTTTCTCAAAAATATACAACTCGCGGAACATATAGTAATGCTGTTTTAAGAGAAGGTGTATATGCATATCATCACAATCTGGGAATTAATGCAGCGCTTATCTGGGGTGACTATTACTACATGGAAGCCCTGATGAAACTTTTGAAAATGCCCTGATAACAACAAAATCGTGAAAAACGTTGTTTGTAAAAAACATACAAATAAAGCAGGGAAAATTTTCGCTATAGATATATAAAAAGGGTTGTCTCTTTAATTGTATAAATCATCGCATGATTATGCGGATTATACGATTAGAGAGACAACCCTTTCTTTTTTTGCTGTATAGGAATTTGCGTTTTTCAAAAATATGTGATATAATAAGAATCAAGTCAAAAAAGACATAACAAAAAGAGGTCGTGCGAAACCTTGGTAAAGTTATTGAGTTTTTGATTATCCGTTAATTGAATTGAGTGTATTTTGTATACACCTTCAGGGACTCGAACCCTGGACACCCGATTAAGTTGGTGGGTCTGCCAAGTTTTGCGGATAGCGAACATAGCAGGTGCGACACTTGTGGCACCCGAATCAAGGCATACACCCGCAAGGGGTGCAAGCCTTATCTTCGGCCACTACGCCTTTTCAAGCCTTCCTTCATCTGCCACCGGCAGCGGAAGGCTTGAAAACTACCAACTTCGCTTAACTCAGCAGGAATGAGCACCTGACTCTTAATCAGAGTGCCAAAGATTGGAATTCCCAAGGATACAAAAAAAGATGCCATAAGGCATCTCTTTTTTACTGTATAGGAATTTGCGTTTTTCAAAAATATGTGATATAATAAAAATCGAATTAAAAATGACATAACAAAAAGAGGTTGTGCAAAACCTCGGTAAAGTTATTGAATTTTTGATTGTCCGTTAATTGAAGTGGTTGTGTTTT
>JAZONV010000099.1:0-75979 GCA_045654685.1 Clostridia bacterium
GGATGTGAGAGCAGTACGTGCAAGATGGAAGAATAACGGAAGAGAAATCTCTGTTTCGGGATTTCCCGGATTTAAGCCAAAAGAGCTCATAGAGATACCACAGATAATAGCTGAACTTGAAGAAAGAGGCATAATCACAAATCCCGGTCTTTGGAATGTGAAATGTGCATCCGACACCAACGCATACTGGCTTGCAAGAAAAATTTGTAACCTGACAAAAATGAGCAAAGGGAGAAATCCAAAGCTTGAAACTGTCAATGATATTGTGTGGGAATTGAACTATCGTGGGATTATAACAAATATGCATTTATGGCTTACGTTGTTAGAACAAGACAGAGATTTATATTGGCTTGCGTATAAAGCTTGTAATATGACTATAAACAAATAAAATTTTAGGGATAGCTAAAAAAATTATTAGCTATCCCTATTTTTTACGATTTTTATTATTTATAAATACATTAAAAATAATGTAATAATACCATAGACTTTACTCCATTTTGAATGTTAATTTACTCCAATAATAAAATGGGCAGTCTTTTTCTTGAAGTATTCCTCTTATTGTTGACATTCCAACATTTGAATATTCTGATGCTTCTTGTATTGTAAGATTAATTTTTTCCCAAATTGGAATTTTTGTTGTTATGTAAAACACCTCTTCTCTTTATACTCCTGTGCTACCAAATCCACCATTTCTAATATTATTACTCTCTGATCCGTCTGCAACCATGTATTTTTGTATAATTCCTTGGCAAAAAGCGTCTCCTTTTTTTAAGGTTATATCTTTTCCTTCGGATAGTGGTGATGCATTGACTATTTTTACAAATATGTGACCCTCATTATCAGACTTACTATAATCACTATCTATAACTCCTATTGTATTTGCAAGAGAAAGTCCATACTTAAACCCAAGACCACTTCTAGGCATAATGTATAAAACTTCATCATTTTCTAAAATTGCTCTTATGCCTGTGGGTACTGTAACATACCCACCAAAAGGAATTGTAACATCGTGAGGTAAAAAGAAATCATGTCCGGCGGAACCGCTGGTGGCTTGTACTGGAAGTTTTATATTGTCATATTCTATTCTATGGTTGCAAGTATCTAGATTATACCTGCCAAAAGAAACTTTTTCAAAATGTGCCATTATTGTTTTCCTTTCTGTATAACTATACTGTCAAACTCTGTTGGATTATCCGACGTTTTTATTTTTACATAATCATTTTCTTCAACTTTATAAAGTATATATTTCCCGATAAGATTACGTGTTACTATATGTGTTACAACCCCATCGTTAACATATCTTTCAAGTTGTTTTTCGTTTTTGTTTATTTTCATAATTGTTTTAATTCTCTGTAACTATATATACAGGAACGTTTCTTCTTGTTCCTTTTTCTATCGCCTCAGAATGAGTGCTGACGCATATATCTATTTTATTCCCCCTGATTCCGCCTCCTGTATCCTCTGCTGTATACGTATTCCCATCTATTAAAACCTTTGTATAATAAGGAATTTTTCTGGAGTCAACCGCTATAGTTCTTCCAGGAGTTGGCGTAGTCCCTGTAGCCGTAGTTGAAGCATCGCCATTATTGCATATATGCGGATAATTCTCAATACAATAATGAGTTATAGTAAAATATCCTAAAAAAGATGTTCTCTTTTTTTGTTTTATTTTTTTGATTTCAAGAGACACATATTCATTATTATTTTTTAATTCTTCCTGAGAATCATTGTAGTCATGCCATTTTTGACTTAACAACCCAACAAATTCAGTATTGAAATTTACACTTTGACGAATAAGCTCAGCTGTATAGTGTAATTGGGTTTTAATTTCTTCATATTGAGCAATGGTATTGTTATTGACTGAAATTTGTTTTTCGTATTGTTCAATTGTAGCAGCTTTAGCGATATTGTTTTTATGATTTGATATCATTGAAATAAAGCTTGCAACGATTAACAGCGTCATTACGATATATATTGTCGTTAATATCTTTTGTTTTTTACTACTGATAGTAAATCACTCTCCTTAATCTTCTGTTTTTATATAAAGCCCACAATGGCATTCGCCCGGTTCAATCTGTTCTCTAAACTCTTTGCACGGACATTTAGTATCCTTATTTTTAGTTAATCTGCATGGGCAGTAGCCATCCGTTTCTTTTAATTTCTTTTTGATTTCTGCCACCAATTCTTTGTCTTCTGATAATTTTATTTTCAACTTATTACCTCCGCTTTCTGATTATCGCTCGCTAAATATACGCCAAGAACCTCGTCATAGTGTTTTTCATGTCCAGAAATATATCTACCCGTTTTTAAAATAATATTTTCATATTGCTTTAAAATGTTGATTTCATTGGCAAAATTGTTTTCTGAAAGCCCCTGTTTAAGCCACTTTCAAGGCTTCATTTTCTTTTCCCGATAAAATTTTTCTGTAATGTCTTCAAAACATTCGTCTTTTCTTTGATAAAACCTTTGGTTTGTGTTTGGATTGTCTAATCCACCGAGCAAATGATTATATCTGCCCGTTTTTATATAATCACAATGCTGTGCGATGTTATTGTGTATTAATGTAGGCAAATTCTCTACCCCACTATACAGACAAATCTTTAAACCCTTTTCTTTTACTCTTTTGAAGCAGTTTATAAGGTCGTGTGGATTCTGGTCTCCGCCCATAAAGCAAACACAGGTAATCATTCCACCATATAATGATAGCAGTTTTTTAATATTGTCTAAAAGATATTCTCCTTTATATTCCCAAAGATATTGGCTGTGGCAGCCCTCACACTTGTAAGGGCAACCACTAACATTTATCGCCAATGATACTTCATCCGGAACCTCTTGGAACACCACAGAATATCCAAGATATTTCAATGGATTATTCATCAAGTTTTCTCTTTTCATAATGACGTTTCGATTCTTCTTTTTGTCTCGGCTCAGAGAATGCTGACACTCTTTTGAGATATCCGATAATTCTTGTCAAGAAATCAAGGAATTTACTTTTGCACTTAGGACACTCATTCAGCATATGCTTGCTTATATAACCACAATCGTTACAAATTGTGTTTGGAACGTTTATAGTTAGATACGAACACTTTGTTATAATCGCATTTCTCAAAAACTTAGCATACTGTTCTTTGCTAAGGTGTTCAGCAAGGTTCGCATGTAGCGCCGAGCCTCCATCAAGGTACTTCGTTAATCTCTCTCCGTGAAGAATAAGTTTATCAAGGAGATTGGTATCTTCGCTCTCCACAACGTAGAAATAACTGTTGTAACAATCACGAGGAACAAAATAACCATCTTCTTTATCCCATTTTGCGTTCTTTACACCAAGATTTTCGGCGGGGACAAATTCCGTGTTAAACATCAACTCTTTTGTTCTTGCTGCTTTGTTTGCTTCATATATTGGTTTAAGAATTTTTTCACCGTATTCAAAATACTTTTCATTGGGGGTTATATCAATACCGAGGAATTCTGCACCCTCAACAAACCCATTGATACCTATCGTTAAAAACTGTTTTTCAAGGGAGATATACCCGGAGTCATACACTGGTAATAACCTTGAGTTGAAATTATCCTGCATAATTTCGTTGAATGCTTTAAGATAACAGTGAATTTTATCTATCTGTTCTTTTACGGCAATAGAAATATCAACATTGTTTTTTGTGGCATTCTGCACAAGACGGTTGATATTAACTGTAATTACACCCTTCGAACCTGTTGATACACCACCAGCACCAAGAGTAAACGAGAATGTATTATCTTGAAGTTCGTTTCTAAGTCTGCAACACGAAGCCAAAGAGTCAACACTGTCGCTTCTATATGTGAAGAAAGAATGTCCTTCTGCATACATTTCACAAGTGAAATCAAACCATTCTTGGTCAACGTAGTCTTTTCCGTCATCTAACAGGTTCATTGTTTCTACTGGGAACGTAAGAGGAACTTTAAGTCTTTCTTGATTAAACCACTTCATAAATCTCTTTTGGAGCCAGCTTACACTTTCCCATTTCGGCTCGGTCTCGTCTGGGAATAAGAATTCGCCAAAGATACCATCAAAGTAGTTTTTATCGAAGTAAGCAATATTCCAAAATACACTCTGGTAGTTTCTCGCTGCCGCTGGCTGGTTGAGAGAGTATACAACTTGTCCGAACTTATCTGTAATGATATCGTCAATAGACTCTGGATTGTTGCCAAGTTTTACTATCTTTTCAGGATGTAGGTAATAATCATCACCATATTCTTTTCTTGCAAAATAATCAAAATATGTTAAAAATTCAGGTGTTGATACTGCACCTGCAAACTGAGAAGCGATAGCAAACACCAAATTAATAAATGACCCGCAAAATGAATCAAGGTGTTTGGGAGCATCAGACTGACCGCCGATTGACTTTAATCCCTCGAAGAGGTAGGGGTACATTGTTATCGAAACGCAATACGGAAGAATTGATGTTTCGTCATGCTTATAAATCTCGTGAGACTCAAGCTGTCTTATGTATTCGTCTGCCAAGTCTTCGCCATACATCTCTGTGATTTTGTTAATCATCAGAAGTCTGTTTGTTCCTATAATATCTCTTTTAGGCAATTCGCCTTGCATTGTTGTAATGTTTTTCGTCTCAACATTTGCATTTGAATCAACTTCACTACCGCTTGATGCATTTACTGCCTTCTTGTATCGGTTTATAAAGTTTACGTGTTTTTCATAACTGCTGTATTTTCCCAATAATATTTCCTCCTACTGATTGTTTATCCATTGAATTGCTGTTCTATAACTCATCTTCTCCCCGCAGACTTCAAGTATTGGGAAGAATGAATCGCCAAATCCTTTGGCTCTAATTGTGTCTTCGTCGGAAACTCTCAAGAATTTAATGTTCTTGGCTTTAAGTTTCTTTTCTAAGATATCACAGTTTTTACAACCAATTGTGTATAACACAATATCCATAGCTTTTACCTCCTGTTTTAAAATATATTGAGAAGCAATATTGCACTTCTCACACCCACCCATTCCCCAATCTCTACACAAATCACACGCCTGTCTTTCGTTCGGCGTTAATTTTGTATAAAAATTACCTGCTTCTATTTTATTATTCTCGGTCATGTTCATCTCTTTTATCGCTTTCTTTGCCAACAAAGAACATACACATACATATTGTTGCAACAAGACCACCAGCTATCATTCCTAATATAAATGTCATTTACACTTCTCCTATCTAAGATAAAAGTCTCCTATATAAACAAGCATGTCGTTTATATTATAAAAAACACGTTCAACCATACATTTCTGCCACGGGTGGATATCTTCTCCTGTTTCGTTGAGTGCTATGATAGGAATATTTCTGTCATAGGCGATTGCAACCTCGCTCATTGTCCCCAGAGACCACTTATCGTTGTAGTTAACTATAACCAAATCAGACTTGCGCAAATTATGTAAGTCGTATCTCATGACTTCTAATTCAGAATCATATTCAGGTGCATTATCCTTAAATGAAAAATATTGGTTGGGATTGAACACTTTTACTTTATAGTTACATTCGCAATTTTCAAGGGTATTTTTACAATATTCTCTCCATCTGTTGCCTTCGTCAAAGTTTTTGGCTCCAAACTTCATCATTCCGCCAGATAAATAGATTTTATATTCTTTCATGCTTCACCTCAATATTTACTGCAAGTTAAAACAAAAGGTTTATGGCTATTAGGGATATGATTTTCGCATATAATATCATGCACAAATATTTTTGCAACTTTTTCAAGCTGTTCTAAACTTCCATCATTTTCGATTATATAATCGTAATTATAATTCTCGACATCTCTATCGGCGTGATTGCTTGTAATCTTTTCAACGCTTGGATTTATTATAAGAATTGTTTCGGCTCCAAACGTTTCGACAGCTCTCTTAATTTCTTCAGGCTCTCGTATATCAATCAAAAGAACATCAGTATCTATTTTATCGTCCATAAAATCAACAACGACAGAAGTAATATCTTTAAATGGAATGTCATCATACTTTGTCAACATATCTTTTGTATCACTATAAAGCAGTCTTTTTTCTTCGGTTTTGGGTTCTTTTGGAACGCCAGCGAACTCAAGCATATCTTTAACTAAATCGATTGAAGAATATTTGAATGTTACCGCATACTTACTCAACGCTTCAAAGAAACTGTCCTTGCCGTTCTGTGCAGAACCATTGGTGATATAAATTTTTTTTATCAATTATCTTCCTCCTTTTGGATTACCGCAACACATTTTGCCTTCTTTACATTTGCCACGGACGCAGCTTGCCCCAGCTTTTGCAAAGATGTTGGGTGCGATTTCTTTACATATGTCAAGCATTATATCAGCCATCTGTCTTATCTCCCATTGTGCACGGTTGCAACAACGTTCGTCAAAAAAATGTAACAATGTTCTTATGTTCATTGTCATGATTATTTTTGTTTCACAGGCATTGGGAAGAACAAATCTTGCATCTTCTCCCGGAACGCCTCTCTCAATCATGTGGTCATATGCATTTTGACAATATCTCATCAACTGTTCGTATACATCAAGACAATCGCCAATGTTTTTAATTGTAGGCGGAACAATATAATCAAACTGATCTTCTTTTACATATCTCTGTGATTTTTGTGAATAAGATGCTATCCTATGGCGGACAAGTTGATGTGAACAGGCACGAGATATGCCTTCTATGCCAAATGTGAATGTACAATGTTCTAATGGACTTTGATGCCCTAAATCTGTAAGTTTTCTTATAAAAGTTTCAACTTTTTCGGTTGTCAGTCCGTTCATAAGATTTTCTATGTCACTTGAACTGTAGCAAAGTTTAGCAGCACCTGCGATAACTTTTTCAGGTTCAGGCGTATAGGTAATTAATGTTACTATCAAATTATCACCTCAATCTATAATAAATTTCTTTATTTCTTCTCTTACTTTGTAAGGAATGTCGCCAAAAAATTCTACCTCTAATGGTTTGGAAGTATCAAGGCTAAACAAATCCATGATTGATTTTGCATTTATTGCAAAACGCCCCGACTTAACCACCACGTCATCTTTACACTTAGACGCCAGATTTACAAAATTTTTAATATCAGCAACCTCATTTAAAAACACTCTAGCTTTTACCACATTAAAACTTGGCTCAATATTTTCACATTTATAACAAACCATTTTTCCTTCAGGAATAATTTCGTCACACATAACACATCTTTCTTCACTCATTTTTTACCATTCCTCCTTTTCTTCCCACTCTTTTGATTTGATGCCATGATATTTTAAAGCACAATCATCAGAGCAAAATTCATTACCATCATTGTCGATATAATATTCATAATCTTCTCGTAAGTCTTCAGTGCACTGTAAACAGTATCCTCTCACTTTTGGTTCAGGTGCATTAGGGCATCTATAATCGTGAGGATATTTATGACAAAATTCACACATTATTTAGCTCTCCTTTAAAGACTTGTTTTATCAACAAACACACTGTTCTACTCTACCTCCACAACTTTTGCAATTATAGGGAGGTTTATAAAACTCATTTTTTATTAAATCTTCATTTGTTCCCGAAAGTGGGATATATTTTAATTCTTTGGCATCAATATCTTTACCACAATGTGGACATTTAACCCCGCCTCTGACATCATAATTAATCAAATAATCAATAATAATATATTTAATTTCTTTCATGCGCCCTCCTTAAACGAGCGTTTCATCGGATTATCCGCCAAGTGTTATCTCTCCGCCGTATGCATCTATTTTCATGTTGCGATCTACAACGTCATACCCTTCGTAACATATTGGCATATCACCCTTGATTGCCGCCACCTTTTTCAACTGTTCGATAAATGAAAACAACGTGCGTTCATCCAATCTACTTTCCGCTATGACTATATCTTTGCTGTGCTTAACAATAGGTATAATTACGTTGGTTATTATTTCTAATGGGCACGTCGATATGTCTACAACCGCATTGTCCAATCTTCTACCTCTTGAGTTTTCAGATGGTCGCACCCACATATATAAGTCGCCATTATTCATATAATAAACGAACTCATTTGCGCTATTTATGTGTTTGTCAACTGTCACGCCTTTCATTTGAGCAAAACGTCTCTGAGTGTCAATCCAAGATTTTGCCCAGTCTTTGTTTGTTGTAAAAACTCCGTACTTCACTTCAAGATTACCCCCTTCGTAAAAAAATAGATTATTAATGTGGCATACAGACCTGCTTTACACTTATCTGTGCCCGTTTTCGTTGTTTGCATAACTATCTAAAATAGCATTGTGCTTATCAATGTCTTGGCACATTCCATTAATAATCGTTTGGGATAGGTCGGACTCGAACCGACGACACAATTTCCTCTTGTCAACTGAGTTACTATCCCGTGTTTGGACAGCAACATCTAACACATGCTACTGTCTCGACTCTGTATTTAAAGTATTGCAGAGCCCCATTTACTGCTTTTTCAATCCCCGGTTGTGTTAGTTGGGTTCATGGAGTTTCGCGTCTCGTGGAGATTTCTAAAGTCTTGCAAAACCTTACAGGACATCTCTTAACCTATTGGCAAGGTGGTGGAGTCGAGCCACCCTCAGTACCTACTTTCCCCTTCAGCCTTATGAGTCCCTTTACCTTGCACATGTAAAGGCTGTTTCCTCTTCGTCCGACACGTTGTACACCGCCGCTTGTTTCTCATTTATACCGTTTCACTATGGTGAGAAAAACATCTTACTGGACATTTAACTATCATGTACAAAGATAGCACCTATAATATTATTCTCCAAACAATTACTCTTTGTAACTAAAATCTTTGTTGCATTCAAGACAGTGGCAATGCACGGTTGTCACATTCGGGTCTTTATTAACTAGTTTGCCATCTTTATAGATGGGCATCCATCCCAAACAAGTTGATGATGAGTATAGTTTTTGATAATAACTTTCTCCGCAATGCGGACATCTGATAATATTTGTTTCTGTCATTGTTAATTCCACCTTAAAACTCAAATTTCATCTGGTTAAATTGGTATCAACTCAAATAATTTTTCGGTTGATTTACTCTTATCTGTTGCTTTAATACTCCTACTTACTTCCTGTTCCCATATACAAACAAAATCGTCGGGAGCATTTTGTTCGCTAACAAGTACAACATTATTCTTCGACCATTCTCTCATCGTCTGCCAAAACTCATCATAATCAAACTTAGTTGCATTAGCATATTGTTTAGTTCCCTGATATGGTGGGTCTACATAAATAACGCAGTTGGAAATATTGTTATATACCTTATAATCACACCAACCAAATTCAACATCTTTAATATTCGGCGCTTGTTCAAGAATGTTATTTTTTGCTTCTTGGTAATAATCTCTCAACCTAAGTCCGTTCTTGGTCTTTTCGTAACCAGTTTTAGCATAACCGCCATCAAACCACCGACCGTTATACGAAGCAAGAAATCCAATATTCCCAATCTCCCAATCCTGAAATTCGGATGTATCTCCGCTATTAAAAGCAGTTCTCGCTTTGTCATAAAGTTCTTTTGGCACTTCCTCTAATAGTGGCTTGCCGGACTGAACTCTTTGTAACAAAGCTATAAGGTACTTGTTTTTGTCAGAGCCTATTTTTCTTTCACATTTAATTTTATCAATGATATTTGCACCACCAACAAACGGCTCTATATATGTAGTACAATTCATATCTTTTATATATTTCTGAATAATCGGCACGATATGTTTCGCAATCCGACTTTTGCTTCCCATGTATTTAATAACTAATCACCGAAAGGCTCAATTGATTTCAGTAGCTACACCTAAATCCTTTCTGTAATTTTTGTCTCTATATAATTATTCTCTCTTTATTTCTCGATAAAAGAGAAATTTTATCTATATTTCAAACATGTCTCCAAACATCTTCATAACACCAGTAACTTCTGGTGTTCCCTTTTCGTGCAAAGGACATCTTTTAAACATCTTACCTTCGGGAATTTCTTTTCCTTGTTTACACTCCATCTTTTTGATTCCGTCCGTACTACAATGTTTGCAAGTCAGACAACTTTTCAAGTTGTAGTTTTTACTACAAGTCTCTTCGTGTTTTAACACATCTTCTTCAATCCCTGTAAAATCACAGTATTCGCATCTGTATATCGGTTTCATCTCAAATTACCTCCATTAATGTGCTTTTTTGTCTGCTTCGTGCAACTTCATAACCGTTTCAAAAAGCTCGTCGCCCCAAAGTTTCTTATATTTGTTCATGGTCTTTTCGCCGTTCTCAGCGTCCTTCTCCCAAAAATAAGGTTGCATATGTAAATTAATAATAGCTGAAACCTCTAATGGGTCAACATCGTCAAGATAAATGTAAAACAAACTATCATATGCCCCTACGCAATGATGCTGATAATAGTGGGCTATATCTGTCCCTTCGCCCTTTGAATTGATAAAAGACTTTGTGTATGGTTTACCACAATCATGCATCATACCAGCACAAAGTAATGTTCTATCATCTTCTAAGGATTTACCAACGGCAGCACAATGCTCTCCTAATGTCATGGTATGATGTGGATTATCCTGATTGAATTTCATATGGTCTGCAATCCAAAATCCTACAATATTGGTTTCATATTCATCGCGCTCAATGATTATTGAATCCCAACCCTCAAAGAAATATGGAGTATTCCAGTTCTTATACATTCTTTCAATAACTTCTGTTGGAATAGTTCTTTCTCTTGATTCGTTTCTTTTACAACACTCTTCAAAAGGAACTGCAATTATCACACAATCTTTATAACAAGGAATATTTTTGAGTTCTGATAAAAACGCCCTACGTCTTTTAGAGTTAATATTTGTGGCATCGTAAATCACACTTTCACCATTTGCAAGGTGTTCTTTAATTCTTTTGTGTAATAATTTGAATACTTCCTCATTACTGGTCTGTGAGTTTATATCGCCAGTTAACTCTTCTCTAATAGCATCAGAACTACATAACTTTGCATTAGTTCTATTCGCCAATTCTTTGGCATAGGTAGACTTACCTGAGCCGGGCAAGCCTACCATCATTGTAAAAGTCGGTTTATTCATCTTTGCTCAACTCCTGAGCTTCTTCCATATCGGGAGCAGATGCCGTATCTTTGATAATACCTTCAAGCACTTTAAAGTTGAAATTCTTATGTTTATAAGCAGTAAATTTCGGTCTGTTGATAATACGCACAACAACACCTTCTCTGATATGAGTTTTACCGATTGGGTCTACGCCATCATAGAAGCGCTCTGCCATCATCTGAACCCATTCGCCGGAAGTCATTTGAATATAAGTTAAATTACCATCTACTATAGCTTGTTTATGCCTTAAATAAGTAGTATCTTCGGGTATAAATCCTTTCCACATTACAGGAACACACTTCACACCCATCTGTTCACATCTGTATCTCATAAAGTCAGGAGTATATTCAACAACAAAACCATCCTCATTAATCATTGTCATACGATACACATAGATGTCAGACTGAGGGCGAGGCACCACTGCACCATAGGGCAATCCAGTTTCGGACATAGGCAACTCTGTAGTTCCGTCGGGAGAACACCCATAAGAGAATACCGTCTCCTCACCATATTGCTTAACAAACTCTTTATCGTTCAGTTTCTTATTATTGCAGCTTGACATAATAGGAGTTCCAGTGTGAGTAAATCCTACAACTTCATAATATACAGATTCGCCCTTCATTAACTTGCCCTCAAAGAATTTTGAATGTGCTTCACGGAATTCATTACTACCATAATAGCCGCCATCAAAATTCTCTAATACTGTACGACGAGTGCCCGATACATATCCCCAATCGTAAATTGGTGTACCATCTCTTCCTAAAACTCTATCTAAGAGACTTCGTTTATAGCCCTTAAATACAGGCAAATATCCTGTTCTCTGCGATGTGCCATGCATCTTAAGTGTAATTTCAATCTCGTCACCGGGTTTGAAAGCACTAAGATTATATGCTAACTGTTCTGTGTCGGCGTGTTCAGAAAATAATGGAGCTACATCAACCTTCTTTTTACGAGTACGATTACCAACACCTGTACCGCCATTTTGTCTGTGATTGCTGCGAGGTATGTACTTTTTGCAAATTTCGTGTCCATTAAGCATCGTAATTTGCTCGCTGTCTTTTAATGTGTTGATATCTATATATTTTGAAAGCACTTCAATTGGAAGAACAAGACCATCTGACTTCTCACCTCTTAATTTAAGAGCCGTGATATTACGCTTGTCCGGATCTAAATAGCCACCAATGTTATTACCGTTCTCATCTTTTTTACGGACGAGATTATTGTCGCTTGCAAATTCTTCGCTTAACTGTCCGTCTGTCGGGAAGTAGATTACTCTTTGTCCCTCGCGATAAGTTAAATCTACGATTACGTTGTTGCCAAATATGGTTGCACACTGCAATCTGTCGGCATTACTATGTTTTCTTAACTCTTTAATCGTTGTTATGTATGCACAATACACCCATTAATCATCCTTTCTTATCTATTTTTTCACCATGAAATGTGTATTCTATTGGATGTTAAATCCATTTATCATAAATCATGCTATTTTACAGCATTTATAATGATAGGCGTTAGACACACCCCTATCCCATATCTCATACAAGAATCTGGGAATACTTTTTTCATAATTTGTAAGCTACCATTTACATCTGCATTGATTAGCGTATCTTTTGCTTGGAATAGACCTCTTTGAACACGTCTCTCCTTATTATAATTCTCCTTTGTCGGCGCTTCATTGTCTAAAAAACTCGTGCCAGATGTATAAGACTCTTCAGTTTCAATATATTTGATACCAGCATTTTCACATTTGTATTGAAGCTGTCCAAGCAACATTTCATATGGAATGTCAACAAAGTTTTGCATATACTTTTTATCTTGCTTCCAAGTATTATTTTTACCAACAACCAATGTGTCAATTTTGTTTTCAATGCACCACTTAATAACTATGGAAGACGCATTGTGTAGGTAGTTCTTTACCCTTTGGTGTCTTTTTGTTGTTAAAACCTCAAGGTTTTTGCTCCAGTGTTTACCATTGCGTTTCATCAAGTCTGACTGTATTTTAGCTCTTTGTTTGTTATAATGCTGATTTATGGACTTTAACGGTTTTCCATTGATTATAAATGGTGTTGCTCCAATATTGTTTGTTAACGTTACAAGGTTGTCTACTCCCATATCAATGGCTGCTATACGATCTGAAACAATGGGTGTTTCGCCAACGTCTACTTCATATACAATTTCCATTATATAATGATTGCTGTGTGGGACAAATCTTACCTGAATCAACCTGCCAAGACATCTTGACTTCCAATGGTATCCTTGCAGGATTCTCAACCTAAAATATACTTCTCCGTTTTCTATATCATACAAACAGGAGTTATTAGGTATCATCCAATTAAACCTACCCTCTTTAGGAATATACTTTGGAAGTTTTGGCATACCCAAGTATTTATCGGGATGCTTTTGCCAGTCTTTAATTGCTGAGAAATATGACTTCCAATTCTTATCAAGTAATCTCAGTGTGCAGTTTGCCGGCTGACTCATACAAAGTTTGTAATTTTCATGTGTTTTAAACTCTTTGTTCATATCATAGTAGCTTACATAATTATTATTCTCTATAAATTCTTGTCGAAGAACGTAATTTGCTTCATTATATAAATTCTTAGAATGAAAACACATTTCATCAATTATTTTAAACTTCGGATGATTTTTCTTAATAACAATTTGTTCTACTCTTTGTACTTTCACAATACCACCTCCTCACAACAATCCTATCGCCTTGTAGTGCTCGTAAGCCTTAATAACAAACTGTTCAGGCAAGTCAAGATACTCGGCAAATTCATAAGGCATTTGACAGCCGTATTCAATTGCTTCTCTAAATCTTTCAACGGAAAGAAACGTGATTACGGCTTTCCTATCAGCCTTGTATTCACACTTTCGTTTTGTTGTTTGGTCAGTATCAAAAGCATAAAATGTACCAGTAACACAGTGACCATATTCATGTGCTGCCACGCAGAATTCCTCTTCAGAACTTTCAAACTCATCATAGTTGAGAAAAATTCCTTGTTTACCACCTGCTTGAATTGCAATACCTTTCATATCTGGCACTTTGCACGGCATAACTACAATGTTTTCTTCATCAATTTTCTTGTAGACCTCCAAAACATTCATTTATAATATCTCCTTCCTGATGACACAATAGTAAATTTATCTTTATTTTTGTTTGTGCAATCTTTAGTTTTGTAAAGATATTATAGCAAATATATCTTTAGTTGTCAATATCTTTTCTTTATTTTTCTAAAGAAATTTTTAATTTTATGTTGACAAACTAAATCTAATGTGATATAATTCAAGAAACAAAATTTTTAGGAGGTCTACTATGGCTATTAAATACTACAAATTACTGGATTTGCTCAATCGTTCTAACATCTCAAAAGAAGAACTTCGTGTGAAAATTGAAGTATCTTCGGCTACGATGGCAAAACTCTCAAAGAATCAGCCTGTCAGCTTAGATGTGATTGACAAGATATGTGCTACTCTTAACTGTCAACCGGGAGATATATTGGAATATATTGCTGAATAAGCAATCTGAGATGTCGTTTGACTATCAGATAGAGGTGTTTCTAACGCCTTCAATACTCTTTTAGACTATTGAGAATGGGAATTTCCCCAATAGAATGAGTGTTTAATTTGTTTTTTAAATTCTACCACTCTCCCTTCAAGTCACCCACACTATATTATTCTCTATATATTTTTAAAATTGGACAAAAAAATAAGCCCGAAGGCTTATTCTAAATTTTTAAGTATGTTTTGTAGTTTTACATTTAACTTTTGATAGTTTTCTAATGTTTCTTCAAAAACTAACTCGCCGCGCAATTTTACCTTTTCTTCTATGAGTCCACAATGATTCAAAACTTCATACCAAGTTGTAACTCCTATAAGTTTTGCTAATGTTTGAGTGTTAGGAGTTTGATTGTCTCGAAGTTTATTATATATGCATTCAGTTGGTCTGCTGTATTTTATGTACTGCTTCTTAAAATCTTCAATCCAATAATTGTCCGGCATAACCCCATAAACTCTTGCTTGTTTTCTTTTATAATATGTAGTATAATTTTTTTTAAGATACTCGTCTGTTGTTATTCCTAATGTAAGTTTAACCGATAGCGGTCGGGGAAATTGACCGTTATATTTTTCATACATTTCTTGTTTGGTAGGCAATCTATTGTGCTTTTCAACAAATCCGTCAAAAGCCTGTCGTATTGCGGGTTCTGTCCATTTTTTTGGTCTCATTTTTACCTCTTTTCTACAAGGTACATTCATTCCGATGATTATCGGAGAAATCAGAAGATATTTAAGAGATAATAATTCAATAAGAGTCAGCAGATCTTTAAGAGATACAGCATACAAAGCTCTTGGTGCAAAAGAGAGGCTCATGGCAAAAAACGAAGCCGAACCAACAATTGATGAAATTGCAAAAGAACTTGGAATGGAAAAAGAGGAAATTGTTTTTGCGCTGGATGCAATTCAGGAACCTGTTTCACTATATGAGCCTGTATACAATGACGGTGCTGATGCCATTTTCGTTATGGACCAACTAAGCGATGAAAAAAATCTTGATGAAAACTGGCTTGAAGAAATATCACTAAAGGAAGCTGTAAAAAAACTTGGGGAAAGAGAAAAACACATTAT
This sequence comes from Clostridia bacterium, assembly GCA_045654685.1. Lineage (GTDB taxonomy): Bacteria > Bacillota > Clostridia > UMGS1810 > UMGS1810 > RGIG1828. Next base: position 15,688 of record JAZONV010000099.1, read on the forward strand.
CAATTTGAGATTTTATAAAGGAAGAACGCAAATAGAAGTTGCCAAAGAACTCGGAATTAGCCAGGCACAGGTTTCACGACTTGAGAAAAGTGCAATCGGACATATGAAAAAGAACATGTAAGTTTGTGGTCTTTATCCGGAGACAAATATTCAACCCGAAAAAAAGCCAATATTTACTCTTTGTTTGTTGACTATCTGACCATTTCGTGATATAATATGTGAGTACAAAATTGTGAAACACTTATATTACGGAGGTATAGATTATGGGCGGCTTTTTTGGTGTTGTTTGCAAACACGATGCAGTATCTGATGTGTTTTTTGGTACTGACTACCATTCGCATTTAGGTACAAGACGTGCAGGTATGTCTGCATACAACGAAAAAATTGGTCTTCAAAGGGAAATTCACAGCATTGAAAACTCCCCTTTCAGAACAAAATTTGATGATACATGTGCAAATATGAGCGGACACAGCGCTATTGGTTGTATTAGTGACTTTGATCCCCAACCGCTTATGATTAAGTCAAGCCTTGGAACATATGCAATTTGTGTTATAGGCAAAATAAATAATTATGATGAACTCATCGAACAGTATCTCTCATTTACCCACGGTCACTTCAGCACAATGACCGGCGGTCAGATTAACTGCACAGAAATTATAGCAGCCCTTATGAGTCAAAAAGGCTCATTCGAAGAAGGTATAAAATTTGCCCAGAATTCTATACAAGGTACGGCTTCAATACTAATTTTGAAAAATGACGGAAATATCATTGCCGCAAGAGACAAAGTTGGCAGACTCCCGGTGTTAATAGGCAAATGTGAAGACGGATATTGCGTAACTTTTGAATCTTTTGCTGCCCACAAGCTTGGATATGACATTGTGAAAGAATTGGGCCCCGGCGAAATAGTTGAGCTTGATGCAGAAAAAATGACACAATTGGCACCTCCGGAAAAAGAAATGAAAATATGTGCCTTTTTGTGGTCATACTATGGCTACCCCACTTCCACATACGAAGGCGTAAATGTTGAAGTTATGAGAAACAGAAACGGCGAGATTCTTGCAAGAAATGACGAAGAGGCAGGAAACAACAAAGAAGTGGATCACATAGGCGGTGTTCCTGATTCAGGAATTGCTCATGCCATAGGATATGCAAACGAAAGCAAAATCCCCTATACTCGTCCGTTTATTAAATATACTCCAACATGGGCAAGAAGTTTTACTCCATCACATCAAAATGAACGTAACAAAATCGCAAAGATGAAACAGATTGCAGTTCATGACCTTATTGTAGACAAAAATCTTTTGTTTATAGATGATTCCATTGTAAGAGGCACACAGCTTAAAGAAACAGTTGACTTCCTCTATGATAACGGTGCGGCATCTGTTCATATGCGTTCTGCATGCCCTCCCATTATGTATAATTGTAAGTTCCTTAATTTTTCAAGAAGTAATGATGAAATGGAACTTATAACAAGAAAAGTAATAATGGAAATTGAAGGTGAAGAAGGTTTCAAACATCTTGAAGAATACAGCAACGCCAAAACAGAACGTGGCAAAAAATTGAGAGAAGCAATTTGTGAAAAACTTCACTTTAAATCACTTGAATTCCAGTCAGTTGACGGTATTGTTGAAGCAATTGGCCTCGACAAATGCAAACTCTGTACATACTGTTGGAGCGGTGAAGAATAATACAAAAAGACGGGACTTCATTATTATGTCTTTAAATTTGAACATCATATATTCTCATGATATGTCTGTGGACAAAATCACACCGGACAAAAAAGAGATTTTGAGATATATGGGACAAAAGGGTGATGCATCACCCGAAATTGTAAGACTTATTGATAATAGCATTCAAAACACCCTTTCAAAGGCTATGCCTAAGGGTGCTTTTGTTATACGGAATTTGATTTTTGATGAACATATAATTAAAATCGGAGAAAGTATTTTTCAATCAAAAAATCTTTCAAAAAATCTTTTTGGTTGTAACAAGGCAATTGTTTTCACACTAACGCTTGGAATTGATGCAGACAGAGCAATCCAATCAAAGAAATCATCATCCCCTCTTGAATCGCTGATTATTTCTGCAATATTTACAGATCTACTTGAAAAATATGCAGACATATTCACAGAGGAATTGCAAACAGAATTTTCGAAAAACGGAGAATTTCTTTTGCCAAGATTCAGCCCGGGATACGGAGACTTCAATTTGGATAATCAGCCTGAATTTATAAAGGCTACAGACTCATTGAAAAGATGCGGAGTTTCAATTACAGATTCAATGATACTTATTCCATCAAAATCAATTACGGGGATAATAGGTATTTCCGAAACAAAAAGATGCAGAAGTCAAAGCAAATGCACAAATTGTAATAAAACTGATTGCAATTTCAGAATTTTTAACGAGGTGAAAACTAATGGGTAATATACTTGATATTTTAGGAAAAGAAATACTCTTTTTTGACGGTGGAATGGGAACTCTCATTCAGAAAAGCGGTCTTGACACATCTGTCCTCCCCGAAAGATGGAACATTGAAAGACCCGATGTTATTCAAAAAATCCATCTCGACTATCTGATGAGCGGAGCAAATATTCTTACCGCAAACACCTTTGGTGCAAACGTTTTGAAGTTTTCAGAAACAGAACTTGAAGAAATCATAAAATGTGCAATTGAAAACTGCAAAAAAGCAATTAAAAAATGTAACAGCGGAAAAAGTCATTTCGTTGCGCTTGACATGGGACCCTTGGGTAAACTTTTGAAACCTCTGGGAACTCTTGACTTTGAAGATGCTGTGTCAATTTTTGGGAAAACAGCAAGTTATGGTCAAAAGTATGGAGCAGATTTAATTCTCATTGAAACAATGAATGACCTGTATGAAACAAAAGCAGCGGTTCTCGGTGCGAAAGAAAATTCAAATCTGCCGATTTTTGTTACAAACGCATATGACAAAAGCGGAAAATTGATGACAGGAGCATCGCCTGAGGCAGTATGTGCAACTCTTGAAGGTCTTGGAGTTGATGCAATCGGAATAAACTGTTCATTTGGTCCGGTTGATATGTTACCAATTTTGGAAAGACTTCTTAAAGTTTCATCAACACCGGTTATTGTAAATCCAAATGCCGGTCTGCCCGTATTTAATGACGGAATAACAAGCTATGACATAGACGAAGTGCAATTCGGGGAATATATGGAAAAAATTGCAAATATGGGTGCATCTGTTGTAGGCGGATGTTGCGGAACCACCCCCGAATACATAAAAGAAGTGACGAAAAGACTTAATGGTTTTGTTCCAAAAGCAATTACACAAAAGAATTTATCTGTTGTTTCATCCTATACACATGCTGTTAATTTTGGTATGCAATGCGTGATAATTGGCGAAAGAATAAATCCCACGGGAAAGAAAGTGTTTAAGGAAGCTTTAAGAAATAACGATATTGATTACATTCTTAATGTTGGTTTAGGTCAGGAAAAAGAAGGTGCACATGTTCTTGACGTAAATGTGGGACTTCCCGAAATTGATGAATCGGATATGCTTTCAAAAGTTGTATATTCTCTGCAGTCAGTAACTGATCTCCCCTTGCAGATTGACACATCTGATGCAGAGGCTATGGAAAGAGCCATGAGACTCTACAACGGAAAACCGATGGTAAATTCCGTTAACGGAAAAAAAGAAAGCATGGAAGCGATTTTTCCTCTCATAAAAAAATATGGAGGTTTGGTTGTTGCCTTAACTCTTGATGAAAACGGAATTCCAGATGACGTTGAGGGAAGATGCAATATTGCAAAGAAAATTATAGAGACAGCGAAAGAATACGGAATTGACAAAAAAGATATTATAGTGGACACTCTTGCAATGACCATCAGTACGGATTCCAATGCGGCAAATGTCACTTTGGATTCTCTTGAAACCATACGAAAAATGGGAATAAACACAAGTCTTGGTGTATCAAATGTATCTTTTGGTCTTCCTGCAAGAGAAATCATCAATTCAACATTTTTTGCAATGGCACTTACAAAAGGACTTTCGGGTGCAATAATCAATCCCCATTCAGCGGAAATGATGAAGGTGTATAAATCATATTGTGCCCTTTCGGGATATGACGAAAACTGCAATGAATATATTGACTTTTCGCAAAGAATAACTGTTTCTTCTTCGCTTTCGGAAAACTCTCAAAAAAGTCAGACTGAAAATGAGTCAGGATTAAAAGGTGCTATAATTAAAGGTCTAAAAGAAAGCGCATACAAAATTTCAAAAGAACTATTGAAAACAGAGGACCCACTTGAAATAATTAATACACAGATTGTTCCTGCTCTTGATAGTGTTGGAAAAGGTTTTGAAGAAAAAACTGTTTTTCTCCCCCAGCTCCTCATAAGTGCAGAAGCTGCAAAATCTGCGTTTGATGCAATTAAAGAAAAAATATCGAAATCCGGAAATGCACAGGCAAAAAAATGTCCGGTTATTATTGCTACTGTCAAGGGAGACATTCATGATATCGGAAAAAATATTGTTAAAGCACTTTTGGAAAACTATGGATTTGATGTTTCTGACCTTGGGAAAGATGTTGAACCTATGACAATTGTGGAAGAGGCAAAAAAGAAGAACGCTCCCCTTATTGGGCTCAGCGCTCTTATGACAACAACAGTTCCTGCAATGGAAGAAACTGTTAAGCTTGCAAGAAAATATCTTCCTGATGTGAAAGTCATGGTTGGCGGTGCCGTTTTGACAAAAGAATATGCAGACCGCATGGGTGCAGATATGTATTGCAAAGATGCAATGGAAGCTGTAAGATATGCAGAAAGTATATGGAATTGATTGTCAGTAAACAATAACACCTAAAAATATGAATATAAAAAAGCAGGCTGAGCCTGCACCCAAGTCGCGAGCATAATTTGATATACATCTCATCTCGCGAACTAAATACTGCGTAAAATCCTATACATTAAAAAATCCAGACTGCCTTTTACAGTCTGGATTTTTTACATTTGCTTATTCATCAAACATAAATATTTTTCTGATATCAGGATATTCTTTTTCTGTATAATTTTTATCTGCGTATGATATGAGATAGTCAGAATTTTTTGCAATATATTCATTACACAAAACAACACACTCATCATTATCCACACTGTCACAATCACGCAAAAAGAGAATATTATCATAGTCGTTCAAAATTCCTGCCAATGTTTCATCATTCTTCATATGTCTTGGAACAATGACGTTTATGTGAATTTTTGGATTTTTTTCTTTCAATTCATTCACTATCCTTTGACAAATACCGCTGAAACCGCCTTTTAGTCCAACCCAGAACTCTGTCACATTTTCATTCTCAACCAAACTCTTTATACAAAGACTTATTTCATGTGTAACTTTTGGATTGCTGTACATCCCACGTTGACACACAAGTCCGCAACTGTTTTTCATAAGAACCACCTGAATACTAATAATTTTATTGCAAATACATATTATATGTTTGTATTATATCATGAAATAAGTATATTTGCAAACATTTTGTTCTCTTTTGAATAAAAATTGATTGTCGATACTTCCGCATTATCAGAATATAATATTATTGTGAGGTGAGGCAGTATATGAAAGATAAAAATTTTGACACTTGGCTAAATATTGGATTAAATATATTACATTACCGAAAAGAACAAGGAATGACACAAATTCAATTAGCAGAGAAGTGTGATATCAGCAGAACATATATGCAAAAGATAGAAACCGCTGCATGTTCATGTACCCTTGATACTTTAATGGATATAGCTGAAGCTCTTGATATTCCTCTGAAGAAACTATTTGAATTCAAAGATTGAATTTATATAATTTTACTCAAAAAACAGACTGACTTTTTTTGAATTTACAAAAGATACAGTCTGTTTATTTTATGCTTTATTTTTCGGCTATAGTATGTTATAATGATTTTATAAACTATTCGAGGAGCGATTTTATGAGCAAAGAAAAATTTATAGAAATATATAACACATACATAAAAAGAGAAGGTGCAGACAAACTTCTTGCGTACCTTACAGAAAACAGCGATTTTTTCACCGCGCCTGCAAGTGCAAGATTTCATTCAAGTTTCGCAGGCGGTCTTTGCCAGCACAGTCTTAATGTTTATGAATGTCTGAAAGACTATATGGAAAGAGAAAGAGTGAAAGAAACCTACGGGCTTACAGCTTCTGATGAATCAATTGCTATTGTGGCACTTCTTCACGACCTTTGCAAAATCAACATATACAAACCCTCTACAAGAAATGTTAAAGATCCATCCGGTGTGTGGCGTCAGGTGCCTACTTATTCATATGATGACAAGCTCCCCTATGGTCATGGTGAAAAGTCGGTGTATATCATATCAGGATACATGAGACTCACAAGAGAAGAAGCTTTTGCAATAAGGTATCACATGGGATTCTCGGGAACAGAAGACAAGAATAATGTTGGAAACGCATTTGAAATGTTCCCTCTTGCTTTTGCTCTTTCAACAGCCGATATGGAAGCAACATACTTCCTTGAGCCATCAGAGGATCAATAATGAAGGTTCATAGGTGTAGTTTTTAATATCAAAATCTTCACCCATCAGATTTTCTAAAATTAAGGGACTCTTTGTGAGTTCCTTTTTTTGTTTGTGATTTAGTTTTTTCAGACGACATTCAAGTTTTGATGCTTGCGATCTTGTTTCGCAACTCCATACAGCTTCAACAGATTTTGCTTTTCTTGAGCGTGTATATTTGGCAGATGGAGATTTTCCTGATGAATGTTCCGAAAAACGCCGTTTAACATCTGTTGTTATCCCTGAATACAGAGATTCATCTTCACATTTTAAGATATAAATATAATACATATAATCTCACTCCGGTAAAACATCATTCTTTAAATATATAATGTGCGTATTAATAAGATAAATTGGAGATTATCTCACTGATTGATTTTCAATCAGTGAGAATGAAATGCACCTGAAGGTGCATGAAATGAAACCTTCGGTTTCATGAAATACTGCTTCGCAGCATGAAATGTCTGCTATGCAGACATTATGGAAAAAACTCGCTTTAGCGAGTTTTAACTTCAATGAATTCCAAAGGAATTCATATCATGACAACGAAGTTGTCATTTCATGGCGAAGCCATTTCACGTGCCGAAAGGCACATTTCATTCGTTGAGTTTGTCATGCAAACTCAACACTAAATTCCAATTTATTTAATTATACATTAAAGAGACAGCCATTCGCTGTCTCTTTGATATTACATAATTATTCTTTTTGTCCAATCAAATTAAGAAAGGCTTTTGTTCTTTCATTTTTAGGATGGTTTATAACTTCATCGGGGGTTCCCTCTTCAGCTATAACACCATTATCCATGAAGATTATACGATCGGACACATTTTTTGCAAACCCAATTTCATGAGTTACAATTACCATTGTAATGTTTTGCTGTGCAAGACTTTTTATAACTTTCAGAATTTCACCTGTAAGTTCAGGGTCAAGAGCAGATGTGGGTTCATCAAAGAAAAGTATCTTTGGTTTCAGAGCAAGTGCTCTTGCAATTGAAACCCTCTGTTGCTGTCCGCCGGAAAGCTGACAGGGATAGTTTTCAAGCTTATCAGAAAGCCCTACCCTTTCAAGAATTTCTTTTGCATCATTTATTATTTGCTCTGTTATCTGTTTTTTATTTTCTTTCCAGTCAGGACGTTCTTTGGCTAAAAGTTTTGGAGCTAAAGTTACGTTATCAAGAACATTATACTGTGGGAAAAGATTGAATGACTGAAACACCATGCCGAAATTCAGTTGTGCTTTTCTTATCTGTGCAGATGTCATTTTTGATTTGTCAGATGCATCAAAAACAACATTTCCCTCAACAAAAATCTTGCCTTCATCTGCTTTTTCAAGAAAGTTTATGCAACGCAAAAGTGTGGTTTTGCCACTTCCGGATGATCCGAGAATAGAAAGTACTTCTCCCTCTTCCATCTCAAATCCAACACCTTTTAAAACTTCGGTCTTACCGAATTTTTTATATATGTTATCAACTTTAAGAATACTCATTGCCTGCCTCCTTATATTTTGTAATAGTCAAGTTTTTTCTCGACATAGCCAAAAATAAGTGTCAGAGCACCGCAGAACACAAGATAGTATACCGCAGTAAAGAACAGAGGCCATAAAAGTCCGGCTGATTTTATAAACTTCTGAGCATTGTATATAATTTCATATACTGCAATAATCCTTGCAAGGGATGTGTCTTTTACGAGTGTTATAAATTCGTTGCTCATTGGAGGAATAATTCTTTTTACAACCTGCATGAGAACAACTTTGAAAAACACCTGAACCTTTGTCATTCCAAGCACTTGTCCTGCTTCATACTGACCAACGGGTATAGACTCTATACCTCCGCGGAATATTTCAGAAAAATAGCATGCATAGTTAATGACAAATGCAAGCATCAAAGCAAAAAAGCGATCAAAAACATGCCAGCTCGCGAGCCATTGGGCAACAGGACCTGTCGCAACTCCTGAGCTTATCCACTCCTGAGCCATGGTGCCCACAAGACCGGGTCCAAAATATATGACAATAAGCTGAAGCATGAGCGGCGTTCCGCGAATAATCCATATGAATGTACGTATTATCCATTTAATAATTTTTATTTTGGACATTGAACCAAAACTTATTATAAGACCAAGGGGCAACGCAAACAACAGAGTGAGTATGAAAATTTCAAAAGTTTTTCCGAAGCCTTCAAGAAGACTTAAACTAACCTGCATAAACATATGTATCTTCCTTTGATTGTCCTTGAAAGGAACAAAATTTTGTCTTTACGAAAGCAATGGCAATAGGCTTTATACCTACTGCCATATGCCTTGATATTGTAATTTCAAATACAAGTATTATTCAGCATCTGATGCTACTGCAGAATCAACTGCAGAATCTACAACTTCTTCAGGAACGAGCTCTGCAAGACCTTTTGCAAGAACTACGTCATATTTTTCTGCAAGTGCAGAAAGAGTACCATCTTCAACAAGTTCTATCATGATTTCGTTAACTTTTGCTGTAAGATCAGAATCTTTTCTGAATCCGATACCATATTCTTCTTCTGTAAGTTCGATGGATTTTGCAAGATTATCATAGCTTGTACCTTCACCAATCATTGCATTAGCCATTGTGAGGTCAATGATACATGCATCTGCAGATCCGCTTACAACTTCAAGAAGTGCATCAGACTGTGCAACAACTTCAACAACATTTGCAAATCCACTTTCTTCAGCAGCTGCTGCACCTGCAGAACCTGCTTCAACTGCAAATGTAAGATCTTTCATAGATTCTACATCTGTATATTCTTCTGCTTTATCAGCTTTAACAACTACAACCTGTGCATTTCTTGCATATGCATTTGAACAGCTTGTGTTATTAAGAACTTCTTCAGAAATTGTCATACCATTCCAGATACAGTCAATATCTTTTGCTTTAAGAGAAATAAATTTGCTTTCCCATTCGATTTCTACAAATTCTGCATCAACGCCGAGTTTTTCACAAACAGCCTGAGCAAATTCTGTGTCAAAACCTGTCCACTCATTTGAATCATCAAGATAGTTCATGGGAGCATAATCGGTGATACCAATTACAAGTTTACCGTTGTCTTTTATGTAGTCAAAGTCACTTGTAGCTACCGGTGCAGGTGCCTCTTCAACATCTTTGCTTTGACATGCGCCAAAACACATAACAACCATGAGAACTGCCAATAATGTACTGATTAATCTTTTCATTTTTTGTCTCTCCTTAAAAAAACATTAATTAACTTTCATTATTTTATCACACTAAAACGATAAAGTCAACATATAATTTTAACAAACAGACTTAACATATTTGAGAGCTTTTCCAAGTGCAACAATGCAATCTTCCGAACCTTCATACTCAATATCAATATATCCGTCATAACCTGTCTGTTTCAAAATTTCTATACATTGAACAGAGTTAACATCTCCATCACCGGGTGTTGTTCCATAGAGACGATTTTTGCCTCTTGTAACATAGCAATCGTCTTCTTTCTGCCCTATTTCAAAAGGTTTTTTCACAAAATCCTTAACATGGACATGTGATGCAAGATTTGCAAGTCTTGAAACGCTCTGCACGCTATCTTCATCAACACACGCAAAATTGCCGATATCAACAAGCAAACTGAAATTTGGATGATTAACTTTGTTATAAACTTTTTCCATTCTGTACGCATCCTGAAAAGCACGACCATGATTTTCTATCATTGTCATAACGCCCTTTTCTTTTCCGTAATCTGCAATTTCTCTCATTGATGCAACAACTTTGTCAAGAGCCATCTCAAAAGACAAAAATCTTGGAAGAGCAACTGCAACATCATATCTGAAAAGTTTTGTGCCGAGAGCATGAGCAATATCTATATGTTTTTTGATTGTTGCAATCTCTTGTTTGAGTTCTTCGCCTTCTTTCAAAAGGTTGGCACCTGTTACATATGCAGAAATTTCAATACCGCACTTTTCTGCTTCGTCTTTAATTTCTTTTGCAAAATCCAAAGTGAAATTCTCGCCTTCAAACCCAATGAATTCTATGGCATCAAAACCCATCTCACTTGCCTTTTTTGTAACATCTTTAAGATTCATTTTGCCATCTGTGATGTATTTTATAAATGAATATGAACTAACACCTATTTTCATTGTCATATCTCCTTTTAATAAATTAAGCCGGCTTTACAAAAACATTTTTTACCATGCCAATTTCATTATATAACAAACATATTAAAAAAACAATTAAGAATATTGCTTGAAAATAACAATTTATTGCTGAAAGTGTAACACTTCAGTTGAGAATCATAGGTATAAAGTGATATGCCAGAACTATTATACCAAGGGCTATTCTGTACCAACCAAAAACCTTGAAATCATGACGTCGAACATAACTCACAAGGAATTTTACACATGCAATTGACACAACATATGCAACAACCATCGCTACAATAAGAAGTGTCCATTCCTGAGAAGTCATTATGTAATCATTTGTTACAATTTTAAGAAAACTCACTCCGAACATAACCGGAATTGCAAGGAAGAAAGAAAACTCTGCCGCAACAGAACGACTGCATCCGAGAAGAATTGCGCCAAGGATTGTTGCACCTGATCGTGAGGTTCCCGGAACAAGTGAAAGCACCTGAAAAAGACCTATAAAGAGCGCTGTTTTATATGTCATTTCTTTCATTTCCGAAACTCTGCTTTCCTTGTTGCCTTTTTCGGCAAAAAGGAAGAAAACACCATATATTATCAGCATTATGCTAACAATTACGGGAGTGGATATGGCATCCATTGCGTCATTAAACAAAAGTCCGAGAACCGCTGCAGGTATGCATGCGATTACAACTTTAAACCACATTTGCCATGTATCTTTTCTCTCTTCAATTGTTTTTGACGGAGAAAAGGGATTGAGTTTTTTGAAATATATGGTTGCAATTGCAAGGATAGCACCAAGCTGAATCACATAGAGAAATATCTGGGATTCAAAGAAACTTTCCTTGGTTATACCCATAAAATCATTGGCAAGTATCATGTGACCTGTACTGCTTATTGGAAGCCACTCGGTTATACCCTCAATTATGCCAAGAATTATACTTTGTATTATTAAGATAATACTCATTTTTGCACATCTCCTTTAAAATCAATCTACGCTGAACAAAAGATCACCATAGGTTGGATATGGCCAGTAATCGGATGCTGTATTTTCTTCAAGGCAATCAATATATCCCCTTGCTTTATTCATTACATCAAAAACAATATTGCGATAATATTTTGCATATTCTTCAACATCATCTTTATATTTTGAAGCACCCTTTAAGGAATCGTCAAGTTCTTTCACCGACATATACAATCCGGCATTGAGTTCTGTGAGTTTTTTTACAAGTTCTGTTTCTACGCTGTTGTCAATATCGGGAAGGATACTTTTTCTTGAAAATGCAGTATCGGAAAGAGTACCGATATATTCACTGACTGAAGGAATAATATCTTTTTTTATCATATCAGACATTGTTCTTGCTTCAATATTAATTGTCTTTGCATAATTTTCAAGATAGATTTCGTATCTTGAATGAAGTTCAGCTTCTGAATATACACCATGAGATGTAAATACATCAATATTCTTCTTGTCAAGAATGTGAGGTATTGCTTCAGGTGTGCTTTTGTAGTTTGAAAGACCGCGTCTTTTTGCTTCTTCAACCCATTCTTCTGTATAGTTGTTTCCGTTAAAGACAATTCTTTTGTGATTTTTAATAGTTCTTTGAATAATTTCGAGAACCGCCTTTTTAAAGTCCTTTGCGCCATCAAGTTCATCTGCAAATATGCGAAGCTGTTCGGCAACTATGGTGTTAAGAACTGTGTTCGGACCTGCGACAGACTGAGATGAACCAACCATTCTGAATTCGAACTTATTACCTGTAAATGCAAAGGGAGATGTTCTGTTTCTGTCGGTTGTATCTTTGGAAAATCCGGGAACAACATGAGCACCCGTGAGCATTTTTTCTCTTTTCTTTTCTGTATAGTCACCGTCAACTTCAAGTGCGTCAATTACCGCCTGCATCTGATCTCCGATGAATACAGATACAATTGCCGGCGGAGCTTCATGTGCACCAAGACGGTGATCGTTACCTGCTCCGGCAATGGATATTCTCAAAAGATCCTGATATTCATCAACTGCCTTTATAACCCCACAGAAGAACAACAAGAACTGAAGATTGTCATGGGGTGTTTTTCCGGGATTCAAAAGATTTTCACCATCATCTGTTATGAGAGACCAGTTATCATGCTTACCTGAACCGTTAACACCTGCAAAGGGTTTTTCGTGCAAAAGGCATACAAGGTCATGCTTGTGGGCAATTTTTTTGAGAAGTTCCATAACAAGCTGATTATGATCACTTGCAATATTACCGGTTGTGAATATGGGAGCAAGTTCGTGCTGGGCAGGAGCCGCTTCATTATGCTTGGTTTTGGAAAGAACACCGAGTTTCCAAAGTTCTGTGTCAAGTTCTTTCATAAACTCTGAAACTCTTGGCTTTATAACTCCAAAATAGTGGTCATCAAGTTCCTGACCTTTTGGCGGTTTTGCTCCAAAAAGAGTTCTGCCTGTATATATGAGATCCTTGCGGCGGTCATGAAGAGTCTTGTCAACAAGAAAATATTCCTGTTCAGGACCTACCGACGTATAGACATGGTTTGCAGTTGTATTACCAAAAAGCCTTAATATGCGCATTGCCTGTGTGTTTATTGTTTCCATTGCACGAAGGAGCGGTGTCTTTTTGTCAAGTGCTTCTCCGCCATAGGAACAAAAGGCTGTCGGAATACAAAGAGTTCCGTCTTTAACAAAAGCATATGATGTGGGATCCCAAGCTGTATACCCCCTTGCTTCACAAGTTTCACGAAGTCCGCCTGAAGGGAAAGAAGATGCATCGGGTTCACCTTTGATGAGTTCCTTTCCTGAAAATTCCATTATGATTCTTCCATCATCTGATGGCGAGATAAAACTGTCGTGCTTTTCTGCGGTTATACCTGTCATCGGTTGGAACCAATGAGTATAGTGAGTAGCACCCTTCTCTATTGCCCAGTCTTTCATTGCACTTGCAACAACATTTGCTGTTTCAAGAGAAAGAGGTTCACCGTCATTTACAGTTTCTTTAAGTGTTTTGTATATTGCTTTGGGAAGTTTTGAACGCATAACACTATCGTTAAATACTTCGCAGGCAAAAATTTCGGTAACATCAACCATTTGTCATATCCTCCCGGCATAATATATAAAATTGCTTTCATCCAAGAAAGCAGCCTCGCCACTTCGCCATGTGGCGGACGTGCGGAGCAAATTTGCTTTTCTTAAGCCATGTGCATTTTTGAAAAGCAATATTTTGCTTTTCTAAAAATTTTGCACGGCAATATGATAATATTTTTATTGTATAGGAACGAAGATTCCTATACAATAAAAAACGGCACCGCGATTAAACCAATCGCTGTGCCGGGCAGTCGCATCAAAATTAATTATATAATGATTATGAAAAAAAGTCAACAGAGTTTGAAGATATTGCAAAAAAGTCTTATAAAGATTACAAAAAACTCAAGTTGAGATGAATAAATTTCAATATTTTAATATAAAAGTTCAACTTTTACATAAGAGGTGCAAATACCCTCATAACCTTACCGACAAATCTCCAAAAAAGAGAACTTCGATTATAATCGTCTACTGTATATCTTTTAGACAAAGTCAGAGTGTGCTGAAAATCTGATTTCATATCTTCAATTACCGATGTAGCATACATATATATGGCACATTCATAGTTAAGATACATACTTCTATAGTCATAATTAATCGTACCAATTACACCTCGTATGTCATCGCTGACCGTTGTTTTTGCATGAACAAATCCGGGAGTATATTCATATATCTCAACACCTGCCTCAATAAGTTCCGGATAATATGTTCTTGCAAGTGCAAAGGCATAGCGTTTGTCGGGAATGTGAGGCATCAATATTTTCACATCCACTCCCCTTTTCGCTGCACATTTGAGAGAATCAAGCATGGTTTCGTCAAGTACAAGATAAGGAGTCATAATATATACATAGTCACGTGATGTATTAATTATGTCTTTATAAATATTTTTTCCGACTCTTTCCTCACGAAACGGACTATCGTCAAAGGGAGCATAATGACCGTCATCATAGTTTGAATAGTCAAAATCCCTGCGGGTTGTATATTTTTCATACTCTTCATTTGTTCCCGAAACAACGGTCCACATTCGTAAAAACATTAGAGTGAACGATTTTACCGCATCACCTTTGAGCATTATGGAATTATCTTTCCAATGCCCGAAAAGCTTCACGTCGTTGATGTATTCATCTGACAGATTTATGCCGCCGCTAAAGGCTGTTTTTCCGTCTATAACAATTATCTTTCTGTGGTCGCGGTTATTCTGATATGTGGACAAGAACGGTTTTATGGGAGAAAATGCCATACATTTAATTCCTGCATTTTTAAGTTTTTGACGAATTCCCGAAGAAACCGTGGTCATTGATCCCATTGCATCATACAAAACTCTGACTTCTACCCCTTCATAAACCTTTTCTTTCAAAATGTCAAACACTCTGTTCCACATTCTGCTTTTTTCGTTTATTATAAAAAACTCTATGAATATGAATCTTGTGGCTTTCTGCAACTCTTCAAGAATTGCAGAAAAGGCATCATCACCCAAAGGAAAGTATGTTGCTCCGGTATTGGCATAGGGTAAGTATCCTGAACTTTCCCGAAGATATGCCAAGGCTCCCGCATCGGAATTGCGCTCATTTATAAGTCTGTGGAGCTCATAATCATCTTTACTGTTAAGATATTCGGTTGAAGCATAAATCTTGCGCAGAGATTTTTTGATTTTACCAGATGAGGTATCTGCTCTGACATAAAAATACAGACTTACACCAAAAACAGGCATTACCGCAATGAGACATATCCATGCAATCTTGAAGCCTGAATCTGTATTACGGTTTATTATGCTTATGATTGCTATGGCACCGAGTACCGTTGTACCTCCAAAAATATATGTAGAATATTCTCTTAAGGCATATGCTCCCACATAAAAAATACCAATCTGCATTAAAAGCAGGAGAATTGCCATAACTTTTTTACTTATGAAAGCTTTTAAAAATTTTTTCATAAAATTCCTCTTTCGTAGCAAACTATATATTAATAATATATCATAATCTTTAACATTTTGCTATATTAAAAAATGCAGATTTAACTGGACAATTTTTGGGAGATATGATATAATACACATAAATTTCAAAACCGGGAGGTATTTATTATGAAAGACTTAAAAGGAACAAAAACAGAAGCAAATCTCATGGCCGCTTTCGCCGGTGAAAGTCAGGCAAGAAACAAATATACCTATTATGCAAGCAAAGCAAAAAAAGACGGCTATGTTCAGATTGCAGCACTTTTTGAAGAAACCGCAAACAACGAAAAAGAACATGCAAAAATCTGGTTTAAACTTCTTCACGATGGCATGCCTTCAACACCCGAAAATCTTGTTGATGCTGCAACAGGCGAAAACTATGAGTGGACAGAAATGTATGCTCAAATGGCAAAAGACGCAAGAGAAGAAGGCTTTGATCACATTGCTTTTCTTTTCGAAGAAGTTGCAAAAATCGAAAAAGAACATGAAGAAAGATACAGAAAACTTCTTGCAAACATCGATGGTGGAATTGTATTCTCAAGAGATAATGATATGATCTGGCAGTGCGCAAACTGTGGTCATATTGTTGTAGGCAAAGCCGCTCCCGAACTCTGCCCTGTTTGTGAACATCCTAAAGCATATTTCCAGATTAAGGCAGATAATTATTAATTTGTATTTAATTATAAATATCATTAGCAACAGGTTGTCATAGGGCAACCTGTTGTTTTTGTATAACGAAAAGAGCGTTGAAACAAGGCAAACACCTGTCTCAACGCTTATTTTACACATATTTTGCCTATTTTTCGCCTTAAAAACGAAGAAATACCTCTTTTGCACTTGTATACAAAAGAGGTATCTTTCTTGGCGGAGCGGGTGGGATTCGAACCCACGTCCCTCAGGGGGCATCATGATTTCGAGTCATGTCCGTTATGACCACTTCGATACCGCTCCATATGTTAAATTTTATCAACTGTTATATTATACAACTAAAATACAGATTTGTAAATACCAAAATTCAAAAATGAGTAGTTTTTATGTTTTGTTATCATGGGAATTTCGAGGTTTATCTGCTTTTGCATGCTTTTACAACAGAATAAAATCCTGAAACAGGATTTTTGATATAGTCCCGAACAAGAATATTGTACACTTGTCTCTTATCTCTGTATACAGTTATATTTCCGCTATAGATTGCAATCACATGTCCGTTAAATGTTGTGGCTACTTTATCATAGTCTTTTTCAAGAGATGTTTTTATGGAACGATACAGCTTGTACTCGTCCTCGCTATGAAAATATAACTCATCAGTTATGTCTGCACGAAGAAGCATATACAGATTTGTAAATGCAACAACTGTACCTCCCCTACCCGGTGAAATTACTTTCCCGAGATTACACCATTTATCAATGGTATATCTTATGTACATTTCTTCAGACTTTGAAGGTATCTCCGTTATATCTTTTCGCTTCACCCGTTTTGAAGAAATAACTTTCCCGAAATATCTGATTCCTGCATCTTTCCCAAAAAGATTTTTTGACTGATATATTGCAACATATGAAATGTCTCTCTTGTCTTCAGGAATCATAACCTCAGGGATGTGATAAAAATTATTTTTCAGAATGATATTTATTTGCTCTCTGTTTCTCAGAGTGCCAACCAAAACTTCATCTTTAATCCATACTATATCTTTGTTGCTGCTTACAGCACCAAGAACAAAATTGCACTCTTTCAGGCATTTTATGCAAAAAAGATACTTTTTATGTATAACCATAAGCGAAGGTATCTTCATAAGAAGCATATGCTTTTTTATAATGGCACGATGAGCATATATTCCTTCAAATCTCTTGTGACACACAATTTTGTTAATTGATTTTATAAGATTTTCAACTGATTCTCTGTCAGTATTTCCTCGTATTCCGGATTTTAGTTTAATAAGTTCATATCTACATTTGATGAGCATAAAAAGTATGAAAGAAAGTATGTCTTCCTTGAGATTTGGGTTCAAAGCAAAATGCTTATTTATCATGTCTGTAAGTTCATGTATGAGCACTTTCAAATCAGACGGTGAACTTATATTTCTTCCCACATATTCAGAACCATGAGCCTGTATATCCATCTTCTTCATATTTCCTTACCATTTGCATTATTTTACGTGCACTTTTAGGATAGCGGAATCTCCTGTTTACAATTGCAGAATACATATTTGATGAGTTTTTGGCATATTCCTCACAATTTGTCCCGCCATTTGACATGCATGTTAAAAACATAGCTTTGAGAGTATTTTCAACATGATTACTTATGCCGCTTATTCGCGGAAGTATCTTATTAAAAATCAAAGTATCGGTTGCACTATCAGTATCTGACATATTATATTTACGATTATATGCTATGTAGAACAGCATAAGATTTCTTGTACGGGGACTGATTTTTGAAATATCATTGGTTATGATGTTATTAAAATTGTCCCAGAAAGCTGAATAATCTTTCAAAAATTCAAGTTCATCTCTGCAGTCAGAGAGGGTAATATATTCAGATTTTAAAAAGGAATTATCAATCTCCTGTATATCATCACAGCAATACTCTTTTTCAAAAAAATCAGATTTCAACGAAACGGGAGCAAGTTCAACAACAAACACCCTATCAAGAAATTTGGGAGTGAGTGTATATGATACATCATCAAAATTAAGAGTTCCGATTATATAAAAATTATCAGGAATTGAAATTCCGGAATAGCTATATTTTGCTGAAAGATCACTTCCGAATCCTCCGTCGTCAACAAGAGGATCGGTAACAATTGCACCTTCTTCGTTGAAGCGCCTTGTTTCAAGAGCAGAAAGAATATGACTCATATAGTGTTCAGGTCTTGAAAGATTAATTTCATCAAGGCAAAGAAAATATGGGTATTCTCTGTCTTTTGATGCCGTTTGTATATAGTCCGTTATAATACCGGGAACAAATTTACCCTCTTCGTTTACATATCCAAGAAGTCTTGCAGGAGATTTCCAATCCGGTGATACAGAAACCATTTTAAATCTGCCATTTTCAGTATTAGCTCCGCATGCATTGGCAAAAAGCCTTGCAAGAGAAGTTTTTCCGCTTCCGCCTGCGCCTGCAATCAATACCATAGGAAATGTTTTTAATGAAAGATACAGACTTTCAACCGCACTTTTATCATAATCATAGCCTTTGGATTTTATGTATTCGTAAAATTTATCAAGCTTGTGTGTTACTGCCATAGTGCACCTCACCGTGTTTATAGTTATATAGTTCTATCGAATCATGAATTTGTTATAGACAACTACTCAATAAATTCAGCATATTCCTCAAAAAAATTTTGCTTTACAGGAACATAGCTTCCCGTAAAGCAAAAGAGCAATATTATTTATCTGCAAGATATTCGTTGAGTTTTTCAACAAGTTCATCTGCATCAACACCGTGTACTGCACACGCCTGTTCTATGCTTTCGCCGCTTGCTGAAGGGCAACCAAGACAATGCATTCCGATTTCGAGAAAGAAAGGTGCTGTGCCTTCGTCCAATCTCAACACGTCCATAATGATTGTATCTTTAGTTACAGATGCCATAATTTACATCTCCTTTCAATTGTCTATGACATTATTATACACTTTAAATCAGAAAAAATCAAGACTTAGCATATATAAACTTATTTATTTCAAATAATTATTTTTGCAACTTTCATACAAATATATCACCTGAGATTTTCGGCTAAATTTTTGCATTTGTTTAATCACCATTATTTATCCCACAAAACTTCAACATTGGTTTACATTTTCCATGTTTCATAAAGCAGAATAAAATGTGGATAAAGTGGATAAATCGGTGTATAACCCTATTATACGTACAAAATCAGTTGAAAAAATTGTTGATTTTTTTGGAATTCGTTATTATACCATGTTATTTGGTTTACATAATATCTCAAAAATAATTCTTACGAATTTATAAATTCCTTCAATTCTTCAAATCTGTTGACAGCGTGTTTATAACCCTCATCATACATTAAGCAAAGTTTTTCGGGTGATTTTTCTGTTCTTTTCCAGTCTTTTGTACATTTTGGAGAAAATATGAACGCTGTCCCCTCTTTTTCTTTTTCGTACAAATATTTTTTGCTGTTGTTATAAACATCACTTCTGTTTTTTAACGACGATGCAAACTCTTTATTTTTTCTGTAGAGAATTGAAGAAAGTTCAACATCGCCTTCCGTCTTCTTTTCATATTCTTTTTCCCTTGTAAGAATTGAAATGACTTTGGTACATCCTTTATCATAAGCAAATTTTACCGGCAATGGGTCGGAACATCCCCCGTCAAAATATAGTCCGCCTGAAAGTTCAATAGGCTTAAACATAAACGGAAGCGCACAGCTTGCCTGAATGAGTTTCCATTCTTTATCATCTGATTTTACCTCGATGTATTCAGGCTTACCTGTGGATAAATTTGTTACAACTGCATACACCTGTCCGTGGAATCGGTCAAATGCGTCATAGTCGAAGGGAACAAGTTCATTTGGGATTGAATTAAATATAAAATCTCTATTATAATAACTGCCGTTACCTTTTTTAAAGAAATATTTTAAACCCATATATCGCTTGTCGGGAACATATTTCAGTCCAAGTTCAAGAGCTCTTCCTTTTTGTCCCGAAATATATGATGTTCCGTTTGCCACTCCGGCTGAAACTCCCACAAAAAAATCTACTGTTATTCCAAGATCTATAAATGCATCCATGACTCCTATAGAGTAGTATGTACGATTTGCACCACCTTCAACAACAAGCCCGGTCATATTCTGTTCCGCCTTTCAAAATCGTATTTGCAAATTATTAATTTTGCGGGTTATATCCATCTAATATTTTGTCAATTCCTTGAGTGTATATATTTCCGTCCAGAAGAGTTCCATCAGGTTCAATACTGACTGATTTTAAATCGTATGGGTTTTGTGCATAGGGATTTGAATATGTTTTATCCTCATCAAAATATTTTTCGAAATTATCAATGGCTCTGCCTTGGGGAAAAACAATATTCCCCTCACCTTCTTTAATTCCTATTTTCAAAAATTCATCAATAATTTCAGTTGTTCGCAGATTATATGGATTGTTATGACCTTTGTGCACAAGCCAAGCAGGATTTAACCTAACCGGAAGATTTGCTTCTTTTACCCTGACTGCAAAATATTTTACAATATCAACTGGAATTGTCTCTTGATGAAAAGAATCTGCTGAAATGAGAATATCATTAACACCACAATCTTTTAACATCTTCACGGCAACGTCTATTATCTTTTCATCATTTGAAAAATATCCGTTTGTGATAAGCTGTCTTTTAGGTATTTTACACCCTCTTGATGCAGAAAGAATTTCACAAGTGCAATCATAATACAACATTGGTTCCCCTCCAAATGTCATAACTGATTGTATTGAATATTCTTTTGAGATATACTCCAGGGCTTTTTTGGCATAGTCTTTATCTATATGTATTCCGCTATATATATGTTCTCCCTCAGAGCAATGTTTGCATCTGCCAGTACAATCCATTGTTATAAGGAATTCTATACGATTTAGATTTTTCAGATACTTATTTATACTTATCCACCTCTTTGACAGGTTTATCTGATAATTTCTTTGACATCACCAACATTTTTGACGTTTATGTTATTACCCGCTTTAACGTGAAAGATATTTGTATATCATTATCATAGCATCAGCTCTTGTGAGATTTTTTTGAGGATTAAAAACTCCTTCAAATCCGTCTACAACTCCAAGACCTGAAAGAATACTGATATATCCGATGTTTGTCTGAACATCAGAGAACCCGGACACATAGATTTCGTCAAGTTTTGCAATTTCTTCAAACCCAAGTGCCCTGACCATGTATACAGCGGCACTTTCTCTCGTGACAGAGCTATCCGGTGAATTTTCGTCTTCTTTAATTATGCCAAGACTGTCTGCACGATTATAATATGATGTATAATCCATGGATTTTTCAAGGATTATGGCATTATTTCTTGATACAACCGATACAAGAAGTGCAACAAAATCTTTCTGGGTTATAACTTCATCGGGTCTGAAAGTGTCATCTTCAAATCCTATTCCATATACGGAAAGCTTGTTTATAATGCTTTCGCAATAGTGTCCTTGTATGTCTGTGTAGTTTCCAATTTGCGCCTCTTTATAGAATCTTACAGGTTCTGCACTTTTGGCATATATCTCACTACATTTTGTCATGTCAGGCATGTACACAAGAAGTGCAGTATCACAATATTTCATATCTTTCTCGGAACATGACGGATAATAGTACATTTTATAATCAGAAAAATCAAGGAATTTTTCTGATGCATAGGTTTTATCAACAATTCCGTCGGGAGACGGGAAAGTAACATCTGAAAAACTTATGCTGTAGGATGTTATTTTTTTATCTTTTGGGTTAATGTTTATGTAAATACTGTCATCTCTGTATACAATATCGTTTTCGTAACGTAAAAATGTGAAACTGTTGCCGTTTTGTGATTCAAATCTGTATTTTCCTGTGTCGTCCGACAGATAATATCCGGGAGCAAGAGATTTTACATATTCCTTTGCAACAACTTCCGAAACTTCTGATTGGTTTTCCGAATCATAATCAGCACTTTGATATATACTTCTTATCTCACCTGTTTTTGCATTCAGATTGACATTTGAATATCCATGTGCTGAATCATTTGATTCAAAGGAAAACTGATAGTAATATTCATCATCATTGTTTGAAAGAAATACTCTTGAAAGTGCATATTCATTTCCGACGTTGATAAGTTTATTTTCCCTGATGAGTTTTTCAGCATCATCTTTCGAAATGAGCTCCCCTACTTTTTCAAGTTCTTTTATTTCCGCCTCTGACAGTTCTTCTCTGAAACTGCTTCCGCCCCCTGATGTCAGACTATCTGATACCATTTCTTTATCGGCACTATTCATCCCTGCTTCAAATCTTGAAGGTCTTATGGGCGATACAACTTCTGATGAAATGGCATCTACATACTTTGTTGTATTGGACGGAACATATGCAAGATACACCTTTTTTTCGATTTGGGAATAGTCGGTTTTATATACAAGTTCCATTCCAAGTTGTTCGTCGTATGCATTCACCGCTTCTTCATAGGATATTGCATCTGCACAATCAGGAAATGAAATTCCGGGAGTATAGGTCAAATTGAAGCTACGTATTGAATTTGACTCAATGTTATAGGAAACATATCCCGAATCATTATATACAGGTATGTCGCCATATGTACGCTGAATATTAAACACATATTCACTTGAAGTGAGACTTTCTCTTGTGTCAGACTTTGAAATTATAACATTATCCGAAATTGAAGGATTAATTTTATTAAATTCTTTTATGACATGCGGAAGAATTTCATCGGATGTCGGTCTGTTGACAGTTGGTTTTGAAACTGTCTTTTCATATTTAGAATCATATTTGTTATATGATGTTATTACGCCTTCTGAATTTACTGACAGACTCATAAATTCATATGATGAATCATCAGAATCTTTGCTCCAATCAAAATGATACACGCAATACTTTTCGTTCTTGTCAAAAGAACTGTTAAATGTATCAAATCCATTGGTATCCGGAATTCGGGATTTAATTGACGCAAGAACCTGCATAACCTCGTCACTTTCAGGGTTTGCATAGGTTATGGTACACATGAAAGCAAGCCCAAAACACAAAAGAACAGCAATTATTTTTTTCATAATATCCCTCTTTTCTATAAATTACAAAGGTCTTATCTACACATAACACTCTTAACAAAAGGGAAAAGTTGCATCAAATTATGGTTTTTTCCATGTACCTGCATAAAACATCAGCATTATGGGGAATATTTCAAGTCTTCCTATTAACATATTCATGATGAGTACAAGGGTGGAAAGTGGTGAATAGATAGAAAAATTACAAGTTGGCCCGACTGCTTCGAGACCGGGTCCGATATTATTTATTGTTGCGGCAACCGCCGTAAAATTTGTTGTAAAGTCAAAATTATCCATACTGATTAAAAGCACGGAAATAAAATATATTGCAAAATACGAAACCATAAAAACATTAACCGCTCTGACGGTTTCATGTTCAACAACTCTGCCATTCAGCTTCACTTTTGACACACTTTTCGGGTGAAGCATTATTTTAATTTCTTTTCCTATGCTCTTTAACATAATAAGGATTCTTGAAATTTTAATTCCGCCGCCTGTACTTCCTGCACATGCACCAAAGAACATAAGAATTACAAGAATTGTCTTAGAAAAAGACGGCCATTTATCGAAATCTACAGTTGCATATCCTGTGGTAGTGATAATGGATGAAACCTGGAATGCACTATGTTTTATATTTTCAAAAAGGTTTGTATAGTAAGATGCACAGTTTATGCCTATTAAGATTATCGAAAATATGATAATTCCGAAATATGCTCTCATTTCTTCTGATTTCAAAGCATCTCTGAACTTCCTCATGATGAGAAGATGATATATGGAAAAATCAACACCAAATAGTGCCATAAATACAGTTATTACAACCTGACAGTATGAAGAATAATCAGACATACCGGAATTTCTGACTGCAAATCCTCCTGTTCCTGCCGTACCAAATGAAAGCGTGATTGCGTCGAATATATCCATTCCGCCAAAAAGAAGGAGAACCATTTCCAAGATAGTCATGGAAACATACATGAGATAGAGTATTTTCGCGGTGGATTTCGCTTTCGGAACAAGCTTGCTGACTGACGGCCCGGGGCTTTCTGCTCTTATGAGGTGAAATCCCCCTGAACTGTCTGAAGGTATGAGAGCAACAAGAAATACAAGTACTCCCATTCCACCTATCCAATGGGTGAAACTTCTCCAGAAAACAAGGCTTTTTGGAATAATATCAATGTCGGAAATAACACTTGCACCTGTGGTGGTAAAACCTGAAACCGTCTCAAAAAGTGCATCTATATAATTGGGTATCGCTCCGCTCACAACAAACGGAATTGCACCGAATATACTCATTACTACCCAACTCATGGCAACGCTTATAAACCCATCACGGGCATACATTGTTTTTCTTGTATTTGTTCGTAAAGACAAAAGAAACGCTGACACAAAACAAAAAGCAACACATCCTATCCAGATGCCTACCATGTTATACTCACCATATATGACGGAGCATATAAGAGGAAGCGTCATTCCGGCTGCTTCGCACATAAGTACAAGGCTCAGAATATATCTGATATTTTTAGAATTCATATGTTGTACTCCTATCTCAATATATCACCAATGTCATCAAATCCGGAACGAAGGGTTACGATTATTACAGTATCACCAACCATAAACTCATCACTACCACGTGGAATTTTGACCTTGTTATTACGATTTATACACGCAATGAGAAGATTGTCTTTAAGTTCGAGTTTATCAATTCTTTTCCCTAAAATAGGAGAATTTTTCTTTATACTGAATTCCAGAGCTTCCACTTTTCCGTCAATAATATAGTGCATACTTTCTATATTACTTCCCATACTGTTATTTTTTGCTCTGACAAATTTAATAATATTTTCAGAGGTTATATTTTTGGGATATACTGTTGTACCAAGATCCATCTGTTCTATAACACGGTCATATGCAATACGATTGATTTTGGTTATAACCTTTCCGTTATTAACGCTCTTGGCATAGAGAGAAAGCAAAACATTTTCTTCGTCTATATTTATAAGAGATACGAAAGAGTCAACTGTCTCTATCCCCTCTTCCAAAAGGAGATTATTGTCTGTTCCGTCTCCGTTGATGATGGTTGCCTTTGGAAGAAGCTGACAAAGTTCGTCGCAACGTTTTTCGTCCTTCTCTATAATTTTAACTTTAACTCCGCTGTCACAAAGCTTGCTTGCAAGGTAGTATGCTGTATCTCCGCCGCCTACAATCATTGTGTCTTTTACGGCATCAGACTTGAGGCCTATTTTTTTGAAAAATTGTGCTTCTGCGTGTATGGGTGTTAAAATACTTAAAAGGTCCCCGCTTTTTATAACAAAGTTACCACCGGGAATAAACGTCTCTTCTCCACGTTCTACACCACATACAAGTACATCGCAATTGAGTTTTGCCACAATATCCTGAACCTTCAAATTATCAAGTACAGAACCATCAGGAACACAGAATTTGAATATTTCGACTCTGCTCTTTGCAAATGTGTCTATCTGAATTGCAGATGGCAATCTCAACGATCTTGCCATTTCGTTTGCGGCAGCTTGTTCGGGATTAATTACCAAAGCAAGACTGAGTTCTTCACGGAAAAGCTTCAAAACTTTTGCATATTCGGGTTTTCTTACTCTGGCAATAGTCTGACATTTTCCAAGTTTTTTTGCAAGAAGACATGCAAGCATATTGAGTTCGTCAGAGCCTGTTACCGCTATGAGAATATCCGCATCTTGTATTCCCGCATCATTCATAACATCAGTACTTATAACACTTCCTACAATTCCCATAACATCACAATGATCCGTCAGATCCTTCACAAGATTTGGACGAATGTCTATTACAGTTATATTATGAATAAGTTCACTATGGAGATGCTGTGCAATTTTTTGTCCGACTTTGCCGCATCCTGCAATTATTATATTCATATATTTACTTCCTTTCCTTTATGTTTAAACTATATGTCCTCTCTCATAATTCCAAGCATCACGAAAAGATGACAAGCTGTATAAAACAAAAACACTCCAAATAACGATGATATAAAGTATGCCATGACCGCAACAGAAGCTCCGAGGGTTGATGGCAAAGTATTTTTACGTTTCAGAAAACAGATAATTGCCGAAATTATGCCGATGTAGTAAAACAATGCCCCCGGTATTCCGATTGCAGACGCAATTTCGAGAAACTCATTGTGAGCGCGATCCATTTTCATTTTGTACTTCAGACTTGCGGGTTTAAGGTTGTCAGGTCCGTATCCGATTAATGGTTTATCAGATATCATATCCGTCGATTTAATCCAGAGTTGCCATCTTCCATTGCCGCCCGTCACAGTTGACTTGTCGTCTGCACCGGCAATATTTTTTACATCTTCACTTATCTGTGTGATATTATTTCCTATTATGGATTTACCGGAAGTTGCTCCCGATACAGAAATAATAATACTTACAGAGACAAAAATTAATATGGGCAAAACAGATTTTATTTTGCCGGCTCTTTTGGTAACAAAATAATATATGCTATAAAAACATAGCGAAACAAATACGGCTATATATGCTCCAAAAGTGTCATTCAAAATCAATATCCAGAAAGAATATGCACTAAGAATCAAGGCTAAAAGAGAAAGCAACTTGCTTTTGGATTTTATGAATATGCCTGAAAACAAACCGGAGCATACTGCTATATAGTACCCCATATGATTTGAATTATAAAACGTTCCTGTCATTCCTTTATAAAAATGTCCTGTTTTGATTCCGAGTTCAGAATACAGGTCACTCAAAGGTTTAAGAAATGAAGGCGTATCCGCTTTAGGTGCTGTACCTATTACACCAAAGTATTGTTGCAACATTACAACAGACACGACCATAAAAGATACAACATAGCCTGAAACAATAATATTTTTATATTTTGGATTCCTGACAGATGATGAAAAAATAAAAAGTGATGCAAAACACATATACACAACAACACCATCAGGTCTCAAACCTGCCCCCAAAAAAGCTCTGCTTTTATCCGGAGAAAAACATGCTGATACAAATGATATTATCAGGGCAAGTAAAAAAATCAAGGCATATCTTTGGGTGGAAAAATATGAAAGCAGTCTGCTTTTTAAATTGTTAAATGCATTCCCGAATGAGTTTTTGCAAGATGCAACAACAAATAATACTGCATATGCAACAAAACACAAAACTAAAATGAAAAATTCCGTATAGGCAAAAGTCATAAACGAATCTGCCCATTTTTCCGGTCCTGAAATCATAAACAAAGGTAAGACTGCAAATAACATTACTGCTATTACACTCAAAAATTCATAAACACTTCTCAATTTGTCAGTAAATCGACAATTCATACTTCTCACCCCTTTCCGTTTTATATGGAATTTTATTCTCACATTAACTAAAAGCACAGAAAATGCTTTTTCGCATATTCCGTGCTATGAGTTATCGGCGTCATATGTTCGTAAGATATTTTTTTACAAGTTCTTCCAATATTTCGTCTCTGTCAAGCTTACTAATCAAAATACGGGCATTGTTATAACCGGTGATGTACGTGGGATCACCCGACATCAGATATGCAACTATCTGACTTATAGGGTTATATCCTTTTACGGTCAATGCATCATATACTGTTTTCATAGCATCCTCAACTTTTTTTGCACTGATACTTTCTGCACTGATTTTCAATGTTTCGTTTTCAAAATCCATAAATAACACCTGCCATAATTATAATATTTAAGATATCTAAAATAAATCCCTTACAGTTATATACTATTATAACACAACACAAATATGTTTTCAATACCTTTAATTCAAATATCTATTTTACTTTCCCCATTATTCTGAGAGAGTTTATTATGCCTTTATATATTGCATCAGCAATTTCTTCGAGTTTACTTTCATTTAAAAGCACATTCCTGTCTCCTGCATTTGAAACAAAAGCACATTCAAGAAGCACAGCAGGCATAACTGTCCTTTTCAGAACAACCATTTCCGGGCTTTCAATAATCCCTCTGTCACGTAACCCGGTAGCTTTTACAAGGAGCTTTTGAATATTCTGTGCAAGTTCCTTGCTTGTTATGCCATATCCCCCGGAATTGGCAAGTCCGGGATACAAAACACAAGTTCCCGTTGCATCAAAATTTTCGGATGAATTGTTGTGAATACTTATGAATAGATCAGCGCCTGCACGGTTTGCAATTTCCGCTCTTGTGATAAGATCTTCCATAACCGTTGATCCCAATGCTTTATCGGTATTTCTTGTCATAATAACATTTATTCCATCTGCTTTCAGCCTTTTTTCAACTTTCAGAGCAATTGATAAATTGGCATTCTTTTCCTGAATGACTATTTCATCGGAATCATTTCTGCCAACTGCTCCTGCATCATAGCCACCATGACCGGGGTCAAGAACTATAATCGGCGCATTGGCATTGAGAACCGGTGGTATAAAAATGTCACTATTGTTTGATTGTTCATTATTGCTAACTGAACTCCCATCATTACCGGGCAGGTTTTTATCAGTATTTATCTTTTTCACCAAAATTGAGCATGACTCTGATGTATAATCAAAAGAGTAGTTAAGTTTCACAGAGCTTTCTATTACGATTCTTGTATAATCCTCATGATATGCCCATCTGACTTGTACTATATCAGAGTTATCAAAATCTATCTTTTTGTCTGCACACACTTGATTCACACCTTCAAAATCAAGCACAATCCTTTCCGGTGATGACAATCTCATCTCTTTCGGTGTGATTTTTTCAGACAAAGATACAGTTATCAAACAAGAATCATTGCTGTCTGTGACTGATATGTTTTCAAGCCTTGTTTTTTCTGCCGAAGATGAATTGTCAGTTTTATCATCTTCTTTTTTGTCATCTTCCTTGCTTTGTTCATTTTGGGTGTTTGTGTCATTTTTTTGGGCAGAAGATGGTGATGTTATATATACTGCCCTTTCAGTTCCGTTCCATACAACATCATATCCCATTCTCTCTGAAATGAAACGAACCGGAATTAATGTCCTTCCGTTTATTATTGTAGGAGCAACATCAATATTGAATGCAACACCATTTACATATGATATTTTACTGTCAATATTGAAAATTATTATGGAAGCTTTGGTTGAAACAACAACCTGCCTTAGGCTATCATTCCAGAAAACCTCTGCCCCGAATTTATCAAACATTACACGCAAAGGTACCAAGGTGCGACCATTTACTATCTCGGGCGGCACATCACAGCTGACAAATTCTTTGTCTATATACAGCTTAATATCACCGGATGCAACAGCGGTAAATGCAGACATATTTACGAAAATCAACAAAGCTAAAAGAATTGACAGAACTCTTTTTCTCACTATCTGCACCTCCATTTGCAATATACATGTTTATTTCATGATACAATAATCATCACCATTTTTCTACAAAATTCCCTAATTTGTTATTCTATTGTAATAAAAAAACAGGCTGAGCCTGCACCCAAGTCGCGAGCATAATTTGATATACATCTCATCTCGCGAACTAAAATACTGCGTAAATTCCTATACATCAAAAAAGACTGCAAAAGCATCGAACTTTTACAGTCTTTTTACAGTTTTTATCAGAACAATCCGGGAATATTAAGTCCACCTGTAAGCGCACTCATTTTTGCATTATTGGCGTCATCAACTTTCTTGATTACATCATTAACTGCTGTAAGAACAAGGTCCTGAAGCATTTCTACATCATCAGGATCGCATGCTTCCGGTTTTATTATCACTTCGGTCAATTCTTTTTTTCCGGTCATCTTCACACTTACAGCACCGCCGCCTGCACTTGCTTCAAAATCTGTCTGTTCGATTTCTTCCTGCGCCCTGAGCATTTCCTGCTGCATTTTCTGGGCTTGTTTAATCATGTTGTTGGCATTTCCGCCAAACCCACCCATGGGGAATTTCTGTCTTGCCATTTTTTAGTCCTCCTGTTTTAAAAAGTTTCCATTATATGCATCATAATAATATTTATTTCCAAAATCTGTTTCTATCATATAACAAGGTATTGCAGACGCAGATTTTGTTATAACATTTTCATCATGGTAACCAACAAAATATCCATACCCGATATTTTTGATTCCATATTTTTCTTTTCTCTCTTCAGATATTCTCGAAACACAGTCTATCATTACACTTGTAACATCATTGAGTCTATCTGACGAATCATATTTTACCACTTCAGTTTGTTGTGGAATATACCAGTTTCCTTTGAGTTTTATCATGGATGAAGTAAATTCCGCATATATTCTTCCATCAAATATAGGATATCCTGAAACATACTCTGATACGATACAAATAAGGCCATGATCGCTTTTCTCAAAATCCATTTTATATGCGGTATCTTCAATACCGACATCTGTTAAAATCTGTACAATTTCTTTTTTTGCTATGTCCTCGGTGTATGAATATGTGTGAGTTTTAATTTCACATTCAAATCCTGAATCAGTCTGAACAAATTTGTATTTCAGCTTTTCAAATTCATCGTCGAACATAAAGTTTGTAACATCTATATTGGCAAGGTTCACAAACTCTGTGGGGATCATACTTTCCTTCACTTTGATGCCATAGTTTGCATGTATCACATCAACAGTCTTGGAAACAGTTTCTTTTTCAAGCTTTGTCTTGGGGGTTACACGAAAAATTGCAACTCCCGACGTTGTTGAGAGAAGATAGATATTTATAATCAGGAACAAAACAATCAAAAATGTTTTTATTCGTTTCCAGTTCATAACATCACCTCCGCTACAATACTATGGTGGCAATATCGCCCTGAGAATTTTCAACATACCATGCAGGATACCATATGCCGTTGATACTGTCATAGGTATATGCCGTAAATATGTCGGATATCACATTGTCAGGCAGATAAAGCTGTTGTTCAATAGTATCTATAGCTTCAATTGCCGAAGGACATGATACATACTGATTTATGGATGTGTAACTTCTGCAAATCTGACGATAATTTACTATTTTTCCCGAAACAACCTCTACAACAATTGAATTTTTCATGTTATATAGTTCAAAAGGTGTCGCAATCATATTATCATTTACATAATAGTCAAATACAAGTGTAAAGGTTTTTGACCTTATGTCCGGAATGTCCGAGGATAATTGCCAGTTCATAGATTTACTAAAAGGAACCTGTCCGGTTATGGCATCCACAAAAGATATACATGAATTTACACATTCATATATTGTATCTCCACCAAGTTCTATACCTTTTGTGTTATCTATTGATTTAAATTCAAGAATACCGTTTGAATGAAATTTCAAGGTTCCGTAATTTTCTACAAACACAACAGAGTTATCGCTTTCCACGTACTTTCGGATTGATGATGTGTTATAGCCGAATTTAGAAAGAACTGCTGTATAAATATTTTCATTTGATGATATTTTTTGGAAAAGATTTTCCTCGGATATAGATGGCAGAGTCTTTGGAGTTATGCTAATCAAAACATCCGGGTCTATTATTACCGGTTGTTCTACTCCACCTTGAGTTTCAAGGTCAAATTTCAACTCGAAAGAAAAATAGTTTGTTTCATCTGTTGAAGCAACCAACTTGTCATAATTCAGTTCAAGCATTTTGCTTTCATATTTGATTTTTTGCTTGAATACTTCTCCTGTTTCTGCATCTTTGGCATACACATATATCATGGACGGAATTCTTATATCACCCGATACAATAAATTCTCTGACTGCCTTTATGGCACCTTTATACTTTTGGGTATCTCTTGAGAAAAAATAATTGGAATTATATTTCACAGGATAGGAAAAACAGTAGGATTTTCCTTTTAGTGCATTGTTCCATTCTTCAACACTACCCTGTTCATAGGAATCACCTTTTGCAAACAATTCAATTATATCGCTGATTTCATCATAAAAGCTATCATAATTTTCTGATGATTTTGTATACAATATGTGATTTTGTGAATTGTTAAAAATAATCTCTGATGGTTTGAGGATCTCCTCTACCGGGTCAAAAGCATATTCCGTTTTCCCATCATCTGTCGAGAGAAAAAAATTCTTTACATCAGAAAAAAAATTATAGCCTTCCGGCCATAATTTTTCATTGAACCATTTATTGATTGTTAACACAATACTGCTGATTACCAAAAGAATCAGCAGTATTGTTTTCAGTCTTTCAATTTTCATCAATAAAATTCACCAGCCGTTTAACGGAAGATATCTTTTACACCTATTCCATTAGACTTGAATTTTGCATTTACATTATCCATATATCCCTGATTAAGCAATGAAATTTCAAGTTTAACAACTTCATATGTAACACTTGTGGAATGAGCAACAACCATAATGCTGTTAAGACCATCTTTCAGAGTTATCTGCTGTACATAAAGTCCGCTGCTTCCAACGTATGTTTCCATTCTTTCTCCGTGTGCATTTGTGAGGACTTCATACACTCCGGTCCAGGGATTGTATGCATACAGAGTGACTTTTGTTCCTTTAACTGCAACTGCCGAAATCACACAGTTTCTGTTTGTTGTTGTAGAAACAATTGTTTCGGGGTTTCTGATGTCGATGAGATAGTCAACTGTTCCCGAATAGCTTGTCGGAAGAGATGCACCATTTGCCATTGCTGAAACAAAAGGAATTGCCGACAAAACAACGATGAGAATTACAGATGTCATAATTTTTGTCAATTTTTTCATCATATACACCTCCATCTTATTTTGTTATTTTATTATACTATACAATTGTTACAGAAAAATTACAAAGGGTTTAAATTAGTGTAACATTACTATGCTTTTTTAGAATTTATTGAAGGTATTTTTATCATTACTGTCGTACCCTGACGTGGTTTACTTTTTATAGATATGGAGCCACCGTGAGCTTCAATAATTTCTTTGGCAATAGCAAGTCCAAGTCCTGTTCCGCCCATCTGGCGAGAACGAGCTTTGTCAACTCTGTAAAATCTTTCAAAAATATGTTCAATATCTTTTTGGGGAATGCCTATGCCGTTATCTTTCACTTTTATGGTGACGGTATTAAACATATGCATTGTTGAAACAATGATGTTTCCTTCGTCCGGAGTATATTTTATTGCATTGGTTATAACATTTGTTATTACCTGCTCAAGTCTGTCGCTGTTACCAAACACAAGCGGAATCTCATTGGTTGGCTCATAACTGAGGGTTTGATTCTTTTCCTTTGCACTATGCTGAAGTTTTTCAACAATAGCGCGAGTGAGATTTGCAATATCAAGTTCACATCTGGCCATATCATCAATGCTGTGATCAAGACTTGAAAGAAGCAGCAAATCCCTCACAAGACGCGTCATACGGTCTGCTTCGCTATTAATTACCGAGAGAAAATTATCAAACATTTCATAGTCTATATTTTTGTCGGAAATCAAATCCTGCAAGGTTTCTGTATAACTTTTAACAGTTGTCAGAGGCGTTCTCAACTCATGAGAAACATTTGCAACAAATTCTTTTCTGGATTTGTCAAGTTTTTCTCTTTCTGTAATGTCACGGAGAACCACCACGACACCGCCTGTTTTATCCTCGGTTTTAAAAGGTGCAAAATATACACTTATTTCTCTTTCTCCACGGTCGATTACTCTTTCAAGAGTTTCAAAATGTCTGAAATAGAGAATCTGACCCATATTTATTTCGTATGAACTGAAAAGTTCATCAAATGTGGGAGTGTCATCATCTTTGATGTCAAGAATTCTTTTGGCTGCAGGGTTAATATGGATTATTTCTCCTTCCACTCCAAAAGCCATAACACCATCTGTCATATATTGCACAATGGTTTCAACCTTGTCTTTTTCACTCTGAATTGCACTCATGGTTGTTTTCAGTTCGGTTGCCATGTAGTTGAAAGTTTCTGTAAGCTGTCCTATCTCGTCGGGGGATTTTACATCTATTGTGTAACTAAAATCACCGGATGCCATCTGCTTTGATTTTTGTGTCAGAGACTTTATCGGAGAAATTATTGTTATCGACAAAAGTATGGCAAATATTAGCGAAATAATGATTCCGAGAAGAAGAGCTTGTACTATGATTGTAAAAATATTTCGAAGGATGGTGTTACTCTCCTCTTTTGTATCCTTAATGTATACAATATATTCAACGTCATTTCCGGATGTGAGAGGAACAGCATAGTCCATATAACTGTATTCAGATTTAATTTCATTACCGATATTACCGCTCATTGCAGTTATTACATTGGGGGAAAGTTCAAGGGTGTTTGACAATCCCTCGTTTGATGTTAGACCTTTTACCGTTTTACCATTTTTACCATCAAGGATAAAAAAGTTACGGAAAGAATCAATTCCGAGCTGTCCCGAATAAGCGCTGACACTCGAATATATATCCTGTGCGGAATTTTCGGTGCCAATCAGCATACAAAGAGAATCAACGTAGTCAGAATTGAAAACTGTTGAATTTATTTTTCTGAATTCATCATGATAGTAGCGGTCTGTTGTGTCTGTCATAAATGTTCCTATAAGAATTATTACGGAAATCGTAAGCAGAACAAACATCGAACCTATTTTAAGACTTATACTTTTAAACATATATTATGCTCCGAAATAATATCCTACTCCACGTTTTGTGATGATGTATGACGGAAGGCTCGGATTATCTTCAATTTTCTCTCTGAGTCTTCTGATTGTTACATCTACCGTGCGGACATCACCGTAAAACTCATAATCCCACACCTTGTTGAGAAGCTGTTCACGGGTGAAAATTTTACCTTTTCTTGTGGCAAGGAACTTGAGAAGCTCAAACTCTCTGAATGTGAGAGGAATAACCTCGCCTCTTTTTTTGACTTCATATTTTTCTGAATCTATAATAAGTTCACCAAAAGCAAGAACCTCTGCACTCACATCGGATTTGGTTGCAATTTGTGTACGTCTTAAGTTCGCCTTTACTCTTGCCATAAGTTCTCTCAGACTGAAAGGCTTTGTCATATAGTCGTCAGCACCAAGTTCAAGACCAAGAACTTTGTCCACTTCTTCTTCTCTTGCTGTGAGCATAATTATTGGAACAGCAAGCTTTTCTCTTACTTTACGGCACACGCTGAATCCGTCCATTTTGGGGAGCATAACATCAAGCAAAATAAGGTCCGGTTCCTGAGAATATGCCATTTCTGCTGCAGTTTCTCCATCATATGCCACAATTACTTTGTAGCCATTTTTTTCCAGATTAATCTTAAGTATGTCAACTATTGGTTTTTCGTCATCTACAACAAGTATTTTATTTTCCATAGTCTGTGGTACCTCCTTAATATTATACAAAGCTCCGATATTATTCTATCATATTATATAAATATAGTCAAGGCAAGTTTTTACATTCATTTGTGTATAATGCCAAATAGAGTGTTTTGCACACATGTAAATTTATCTAATTTTTTTTGGAAATATCCTTGACAAAAAGTGATTTTTATTGTATTATAATTAGGTGCTTGAAAAAAGTGCCTCATGGATTTGTATTATATGCGCCTATAGCTCAGCAGGATAGAGCGAACGCCTCCTAAGCGTTAGGCCGGTGGTTCGAATCCACTTAGGCGCGTCATATACCGGGGTGTAGCGCAGCTGGTAGCGCACTAGACTGGGGGTCTAGGGGCCGCAGGTTCAAGTCCTGTCACTCCGATTCTATTAAAAACCGTTTGAATGCTGATATGTTCAGTGTTCAAACGGTTTTTTCTTTCTCTTTTTGCCGCGTTTTTGAGTGTTTTGCACTGCTTTTCCGCCTGCTGTTCAAGTTTTTTTGAACTTCCTCTTTTAATTTAAAAGCGGCTTGTGTCTTTTGTGCGGTTTTTCTTATTTTTGGTGGAGCGATTGATTCGTCAGGTGCGGTGTCGGGTTTGGATTTTAATACATTTTTTCCACTTCGGCTATTAGACGTTCCGCTTCCACTTCCTTTTCCTTTACCGTTTTTCTCTCTCCGATAGGCTTTACTATCGACAAAGTCTGTTGATGTGACAGTCCCTTGTCCCGACATAGCCTCAATAATTTCAATGTATTCTTCACTTTTAATTCCCTGTTGTTCATAGTCTTCTATAACCTCCATATAATAAGAAATGTGCTCGATATCAGCATCTGAAAATTCAACTACCTTTAATATCGACGGATAAAAATAATCAGTATCTACATATACAATTTTGTTTTCTATTTCAAAAATTGTTTCTCCGTCAAATGTTTTTGGGAATTTCATTCCACGTTTGACTTCTCCAACCAAATCATAAAACTGTGATACCTCGAAGTCATTCATAACTCCTTCTTCAATAGTCCACATAACCCTGTATTGGTCTGTGTTTTTATTATATCCGGTTGTTCCGCTATTTGCAGCATCTTTTTTGGACTTATAAATGTTATTATCCCATGAACTGAACTGACCGCCGTTTTCAACAGATTTGATTTGGTTGGTATTAAATGCAAGGTATATGTTTGATGTACTCCCCGAACTGTCGTTCCATTGAGTTTCAAATCCATCAA
Source organism: Clostridia bacterium (assembly GCA_045654685.1). Taxonomy (GTDB): domain Bacteria; phylum Bacillota; class Clostridia; order UMGS1810; family UMGS1810; genus RGIG1828. Next base: position 52,577 of record JAZONV010000099.1, read on the forward strand.
AGCCGGTAATCGGAGTCAAAACCGATTCATAAAACTTTGTTGCTTTTTCATAAGAACGCACAGGCATACCGGACATAATTTCCTGAATAACCGACATGTCACTACTGTTTAATTTATAAATTGCCTCTGCTGTCTTCTTATATGACGTTTCCATATTAGAATCATATGTATTAACATAGTTGGAAATCCAAGAGTCTCTTATTGCTCCGTCAATGGTTTCATATCCTTCAGCCGTGCCATTAATGGCCCTTTTATCATAACATTAAATGTATCAAACTTATCATTTGTTCCGTGATATACTTTTTTAGGCGTACCATCTTCATTTAGCACTAAAGATGTTGGAATTGGGTTAAAATCTTTGTCGTATGTCTTGACATAATTGAATAAATCTGATATATTCTTTATATTGCTCACGGTATTTGTGACTGAGCTAAGGGAATTCCCCTGAACTCTTGCACTTGCCGTGGGCATAATTAGTTTATATGACCTTTTAATTGTTCCTTCGCTATTAACATCGTTTAACTCCTCAACATATAACTTTAAAACCTCTTTACCGTTCCCAATATCTGCAACAGTATAAAAACTATGCATCATCATTGTGTTACCTTTTTTGATGAAAAGTTCAAACTCGCTACAAAGTGAGTTTGTTCCATAATGTTTGCAGAGCAAACAATTCATGAAACCGCAGGTTTCAAATCATGCCGAAGGCAATTCATGACGGCAAAGCCGTCAATTCATTGTCTTGTAAACTCCATTTAACGCAATTATAAGGCTGGTGATTGTAAGGAAGAGCCTTGGTCCTTTCGCATATAAGAAAAGCAAAGCTTTTCAAAAATTTTGTACAGTAAAAATGCTGCATAGCAATTTGCTGTGCAGCATCAATATTATCAAAATCAATTATGCAAGTTCTGCAAAGTATTTGATTGTTCTAACCATCTGGCTTGTGTATGAGTTTTCGTTGTCATACCATGAAACAACCTGAACTTCATAAAGATCATCTGCTACTTTAGAAACCATTGTCTGTGTAGCATCAAAGAGTGAACCGTATGTGATACCGATGATATCGGAAGAAACGATTTCATCTTCATTGTAACCGAAAGAATCACAAGCAGCAGCTTTCATAGCAGCGTTGATACCTTCTTTTGTTACGTCTGTTCCTTTAACAACAGCTGTAAGGATTGTTGTTGAACCTGTGGGAACGGGTACTCTCTGTGCAGAACCGATGAGTTTGCCGTTGAGTTCGGGAATAACAAGACCGATAGCTTTTGCAGCACCTGTTGAGTTAGGAACAATGTTAACTGCACCTGCTCTTGCTCTTCTGAGGTCACCTTTTCTGTGAGGACCATCAAGAATCATCTGGTCGCCTGTGTAAGCGTGAATTGTTGACATGATACCGCTCTGGATGGGAGCATAATCATTGAGAGCTTTTGCCATGGGTGCGAGACAGTTTGTTGTGCAAGATGCTGCAGAAATGATTGTATCTGTTGCATCGAGAGTTTTTTCGTTAACGCTGAATACGATTGTTTTGAGGTCGTTACCTGCAGGAGCAGAGATAACAACTTTTTTAGCACCTGCATTGATGTGAGCCTGTGCTTTGTCTTTTGAGCAGTAGAAACCTGTACATTCAAGTACTACGTCTACATCAAGTGCGCCCCACGGACATCCGATAGCATCTTTGATAGCATAGATTTTAATTTCTTTGCCGTCTACTGTGATAGAATCTTCACCGGCAACAACTGTGTGTCCGTCATATCTACCCTGTGAAGAGTCATACTTTAAGAGATGAGCAAGCATTTTAGGATCTGTGAGGTCATTGATTGCAACAACTTCATATCCTTCTGCACCAAACATCTGTCTGAATGCAAGACGGCCGATACGGCCAAAACCATTAATAGCAACTTTAACTGCCATTTTTTATTCCTCCTTAAGGTTAAATAATTTTTATCTTTATGCTATATTTTACTATAAATAGAAAAAATATGCAAGATATTCTGTTAAAAAATTAACACAAAAATTACCTGTTAATGAACACTTTTTTCATGACTATTGGTGAAACAGGTCTCTGTGAGGAGTCAGTTTCTGCACCGGCAATCTTGTCTATTATCTGTGTTCCTTCCACAACTTTTGCAAATCCGGCATATTTTCCGTCTAAATCATGGTTTGCAGAAAGGAAGATCATGAACTGTCCCATACCGGAATCATTATCTGACGGAATGTGGTTTAATGCAAGAGTGTATCTGTCAAGTTTAAGAGCATTGCTTCTGCCGTTTGCAAGGAATTCACCGCTTACCGTATTATTAAACCCTGCTGCACTATCTGATGTGAGATCATCGGAGTATGAAGATGTGAGAATAAAAAGACCCGGATCAACTTTTTCTATTGTATATCCGTTGTAGCAGCCGTTATCCACAAGTTCAAGAAAATGATTTACGGTATCGGGTGCATGTTCAGGATATGTCTCCACAACAAAGTTTCCGTAATTTTCAACTTCGAAAGTAACTCTTGTACGCTCGGGTTCTCCTTCCGATGTTACTATTGAATCCATCGCGATTGGATCAAGAGAGGGTTGATCCTGTACATCTTCACCTTCAGAACATGCAACCTGCAAAAATGCCAAAGTCAAAATCAGAATTAAAGAAATTACTTTTATGAATTTCATACTTTTTCTCCTTGGTTTGTATTATAACAAGTGCTCTGTAGAAAAACATACTTGTCATGATAACATTATAACCGCTTTTTTCCAAAAAATCAATAGTAAAAATATTTGACATTTTTGTATTGTTTTCTTATAATTATTCCGAATGGAGATGAAATTTATGGAATTTAAAATAGCCGACAAAGACGACCTCATAGAGTTATACAGACAAAAAATGAATGATGACCCATCGGACATATATCTTGAACAAAATCTTTTAAAGAGACTTGATGCTTTGGAAAAAGGGTCAAGAATGTTTTTTGTAGGAATTGAAAATGGTGAATATGTATGCGAAATGGCGGCGTGCGTTTCGCCAAATGACGAATACACTCAAAACATTCAGCATGTTGCGGACAAAGAAACTTTTTATCTTTTTTCTTTTCTTACAAAAGAAAAGTACAGAGGAATGGGATTTTTTTCAGCTCTTTTCAGTTTTGCCCATGAGGTTCTCATCAACAAAGGTGCTAAACATTTTACATTAGGTGTCGAACCCGATGATTTTGAAAATATTGAAAGATATAAAAAATGGGGATTTACGGAGCTTATATATAAAGGATGTGAAGAATTTGATGGAATGAAAATCGAGGTTTGGTACTACAGAAAAAAACTTTAGACAAATTAAAGCCGCTATGTTTTCTTGATTGCACAATGCAAATTGAGAAACATAGCGGTTTTTTTATTGTTTTCAGAACTCTATTACCATACCATCAAAAGCAACGTCTATATCATACTTTTTCATGTCTTCGGCAAGTTTTTCATGGTCATCATGAAGTGTATATGCCATATGGCTTATACAAAATCTTTTTATGTTTTCCGACAAAGTTTTTTTCATCTCAATAACCATATTAAGATTGTTATGCTCAAATATTCGGATATCGCTGTCCACAAAACCAATTGTAGCATCAAAAACTCCCAAATCTATTTTCTCTTTCCTGATTGCCTGATATTCTTCGTATGTAAGCCAGGCACCATCAAGACCGTAAAAGAGTTTTGAATTGCCGTCTGAAATCAGAAAGTGAACACAGGGAATGCTGTGATTTGCTTTAACCGATTGAACAGTATATTTTCCAAGGTTGAAAATCCCTGAATCAGTAATTTTTATAAATTCTGCCCCGGCATCTGTCAGGATTTTCAAATTGTCGTAATTCATATGGTCATCGTGGTCATGAGTGTTGAGAATATATTTGACGTTTCGAATGCCAATGCCATGTTCTCCAAGAGCATTTATAACATCCGGACCGGGATCTATGATTAACTCATCATCAATAATCACCGAGGAATACTTCCTTGTTATTTCTTTTCCGTCATTAATTGCAAGCTCCCAATCGGCGGCACCTGTTCCCAAAAATGTAAGTTTCATACTTTTTATCTCCGTTTATGACTATAAAACATTATATATGAAAAACTTACTAAATTCAAGTATCATCCATAATCCGGTAATTTTTACAAAAAAATATCTACATATGCACTTTTATATCTTTGTTGACATAGTTTTTTCTATGTTTAACTCAATGCCTCATTTATCACGAAGTTTCAAATCAAAAGTCAGATGAGAAGTATGACCGACAGGCAAAAAAATAAAGACCCGCACTAACCGATGATATTTTGGTCTGTACGGGGCTTTGTTTATTATATTATATTATTTTGTATTATTTTCCTGCCTGCATTTCTTCAACTGCTTCAAGAACTGCATCTGCCATGTATTCAAGCTGTTCCTGACTCAAGCCATAGAGAGGAAGGTGTGTGAAGCGTTTGTAGAACACTTCTTCACAGTTTGGACATGTTTTTGCTATTTTCTCTGAATCGTATCCCATGTCCTGAACAACTTTGAAACGATATATAGGTCCAAAGTGAGGAATCTGTGTTACGCTCTTTTCTTCAAGTTTCTTTTTGAGAATCTGAATATCTCCGCCTGCAAGTGCGGGGTCAATCTGGAGAAGATAGAGATGGAATGTTGGTTTAACATCATCACTTCCCATATCCTGACAGATAATTGCAGGATTTTTAGCAAAACGGCTGTTGAGATATTCAGCAGCTTTTCTGCGGCTTTCAATGATTGCATCATTTCTTGCAACCTGAAGTTTAAGACCAAGTCCCTGAATTTCTGTGGGAGAATAGTTAAGAGCAACAAAAGGCTTTTCTTTTCCGGGAATTGGAGTTACGTTGTAGAGCCAGTCTTTGATTGGTTCTGTTCCAAAGTTAAGACCAAGGAAACGTGCTCGTTTCATGTCATCGCCAAATCCGGGAACATTGGTTGTTACGATACCGCCTTCACCAAAAGATGTGATGTTTTTAACTTCGTGGAAACTGAATGCGGCAAAATCACCGATTGTACCAACTTTTTTACCTTTATATTCCGCACCAAAACCGTGAGCGGCATCTTCCAGTACGATGATATCATGCTCTTTTGCAAGTTTTATGATTGGTTCAAGGTCAACGGGATATCCGCCGATATGTACAGGAACAATCATCTTTGTTTTGGAAGTGATTTTTCTTGCAACATCTTCAGGATCCATGTTGAGTGTTCTTGGGTTAACATCTGCAAAAACAAGTTTTGCACCAACAGCTAAAGGATATGCCATTGTAGCAACAAAGGTGATTGCAGGAACAATTACCTCATCCCCTTCTTTGATGCCTGCATATTTGTAGGCAATTTCAAAGCCTGCAGTACAGTTTGTGAGGAAAGTTGATGTTTCTGTTCCGAGATATTTGTTACATGCTTCTTCTGCCATGGCAACCTGTTTGTCAGTTGTGAGTTTGCCGGGTGGTGTGGAGATGGCATCGAGTTTTTTTATCTGTTCATACACAGCTTCAAGAGCCTGTGCATATTCAGGGCCGTCACCCTGCATGAGAAAGCTGATTACTTCCATAAGATCTGCTGCATTATAGTTTTCACCAACTGCAGCCCATGGCACTTTTGTAGCACCGGTGTTATAGCGAAAATCTGTGGATTTACCCATAGTTAATAGCCTCCGTTTTTCCTTTTATAATTATTTTATTGCTTAAATTATATCACGCAAAATATTAAAAGCCAAATAAAACTGATGGTTTTATTGTTTTTTTATTACAAAAATCCACATTAAAACTACCATTTTTAATAATTTTTGTGTAAGTTAATTTATTTGTTAAATTAATTCAAGCCCTAAAAATTTTTGGTTTAAAAACAAAAAGGGTGCGAAATAATTCCATAGAATCACTTCGCATCCCCTATTTGTTTTATTTATTCACGTTTATCTGACACATCTTGTGTTACAAGAAGACTTGCACAAAATGTAGCAAGAAACCGATGTGAATATGAGAGTAAGAAAGCCCAGCAAAAGACCTGATATTAATGCACCTATGACACTTGTTGCGGCAAATGTTATACCAAGAAGAACAAGAGAAGTTATGATTGTTCCAAGTATTGCCACTATGATTACAGAAAGAGAAGTACATACACAATCATTTAGTATTTCCCCTCTGTCATTTGATGAACCTATATAGGTTAGTGCAAGGTATACGACTGCAATTCCGAGTGTCACCCAAAGAAAAGCAGGAGTAACAGTTATTGCAGCAGAGAATGTGAGAAATGCTGTGATTATTGCAACTACAATTGAAGCAACAATACTGATAGCCACACATCCAAAACCATTATTACATCCGCAGTTTGACATTTGTTTCACCCCCCGGATATATTATATTCACTTGAAGACCTGAGGGTGAAACCAAAAAATTGAAGTTCAAAAAAATCAGGGTATAAAATAATCCTTGCGAATTATTTTATACCCTATGCCGTTTTAATTCCTAAAATTATTTGTTTCCGAGAGATTTTTTTGCAGGAACCACAACTTCGGTTTCATAACAAGAAAATGCGTCTTCGACAATGTTTTTGTCAGGTTTTTTGGTGATACAGCTTACTATCGGTACAATCAAAAGTCCGCCAAGCATTGCAATTACACCACAATTTATGGAGGATTTCAGGATTTGGGGGAATATATCATTTGCAATCATATTCAAAACCATGATTCCTGTGCCAAAGATGAAGCTTGCCCATACGGATGCTTTTGTTGCCTTTTTCCAGCAAAGTCCATAGAGAAATGGTGCAAGAAATGCTCCTGCAAGCGCCCCCCATGAAATGCCCATCATCTGTGCAATGGCGCCGAGTTTATCTTTGTTTATTGCAATTACGGCAGATATCACTATGAATATAACAACAAATATTCTCATAATGAAAACCTGTTTTTTCTCCGAAAGATTTTTCACAATATTTCCCTTTATCAGGTCAAGTGTCAGAGTTGAGCTTGATGTTAAAACAAGAGATGAAAGTGTTGACATTGATGCAGAAAGAACAAGTACAATTACGACAGCAATAACAATATCGCTGAGGCCTGAAAGCATTGTGGGGATTATGGAATCAAATCCTCCAACAATTGAACCATCTGCCAAAAATTCAAGTTCTCCTGTAAAAAGTCTTCCAAAGCCTCCGAGGAAATAGCATCCGCCGGCAACAACAATTGCAAAAATTGTTGAAATGATTGTTCCTTTGCTTATGTCTTTTTCACTTTTTATAGCGTAGAATTTCTGAACCATCTGAGGAAGTCCCCAGGTTCCGAGAGATGTTAATATTACAACAAAGAAAAGATTCAAGGGGTCGGGGCCAAAGAAGGAATTGAAAACTCCCGGTGCTGCACCTTCTGCTTCAACCATTGCAAGCCCGTTGAGAGACTCCAGAAATCCGCCGTTTTTCCCAAGGACTGATGCAATTACGGCAACAATTCCAATTATCATTATTATACCTTGAATAAAATCATTAATTGCAGTTGCCATGTATCCTCCGGCAATGACATATATGCCGGTGAGTATTGCCATTACGATTACGATTGTGCTATATGTAACCGAGGGGAAAGCCATTTCAAAAAGTCTTGAAAGTCCGTTATAGAGGGATGCTGTGTAGGGAATCAAAAAAATGAAAACTATTACAGATGCCGCAATTTTAAGAGCGGTGCTTGAAAACCTCTTTTCAAAAAATTCGGGCATTGTGGAACTTTGAAGATGCTGTGACATAAGGCGTGTTCTTCTTCCCAGAACTATCCAGGCAAGAAGAGATCCGAGAATTGCATTTCCAATACCTATCCAGGTTGATGCAATACCAAATTTCCAACCAAACTGTCCTGCATAGCCAACAAAAATTACAGCGGAAAAATATGATGTTCCGTATGCAAAGGCAGTGAGCCAGGGGCCTACAGACCTTCCGCCGAGAACAAAGCCGTTAACATCCGTTGAATTTTTGCGGCAATAAAGTCCGACACCAATCATAGATGCAAAAAAAATAACAAGTAATCCAATTGTCCATGCCATAAATAATCATCCTTTCAAAAATATATTTGTGAGGGCGGCCAATTTGGCATAAAAAAATCCGTCCTCAAATAATTTTGAGGACGGAATAAATATCCGTGGTACCACCTCAATTTACCATAGCCTCACGGCCATAGCCTTGATGAGTACGCCATATTGCTATGGTTATACTCCAGATGCTGTAACGGGCACTCCCGCCGCAGCCTACTTTTTCCATTTCGGTGCGGGGCTCTCGGAATGTATTCAGTTTAAGTAGCCATCAGTCTTGCACCACCCGACTTCTCTCTTAGCGGCATCGTTAAACCTACTTGTTTCCGGTCATTGCTTTTATATTGATGTATTAACTTGTTAAAGGGATTATATCACTCATATTTTAGTTTGTCAACACTTTTTTACAATTTTTTCTGCCACCGAAAGTGCAATATCTATATTTTTGGCAAACCCTTCATCCCCTACCATATCCCAGAAACCTGCTTTTTTCATAACCTTTTTAGGTTGCTTGTTTACATGGGAAAAAATTACATCAATTCCTTTTTCCCTGCAATGTTCATAAACAGATGTGAGGGCGTGAAGAGCGGATATGTCAAGAGACGGAATGCATCTCATACGAAGAATCATTACTTTGATATCTTCTTTTACATCAATGGATGAAATTATATCTGAATTTGCAAAAAACATGGGTCCGTCAAATTCAAAAACCTGGGTTTTTTCAGGGATTCTTTTGAGTCTGCCCTGATCGTCAGTTACTCTGTCTTCTATTGTTTCCCATGTGCGAATTTTTGTGACTTCAGCCATACGTTTTATGAAAAGAATTGCCGCAAGAAGCATTCCAATTTCTATTGCAACAACAAGGTCGAATACAACTGTGAGAACAAAGGTTAGGATGAGAACGGATATATCACTTTTTGGTGCGGTTTTACAAATATCACGAAATTCTCTCCACTCACTCATATTGTATGCTACCATGAAAAGAATTGCGGCAATAACGGGCATAGGAATCCATTTTGCATAAGGCATCAGGACAACCAATACCAAAAGAAGCATTACCGCATGAACAATTCCCGATATGGGTGATCTTCCGCCATTTTTAACATTTGCCGCAGTTCTTGCAATGGCTCCCGTTGCAGGGATTCCGCCAAAGAGACCTGAACAGATGTTACCAACACCCTGGGCGATGAGTTCTGTGTTGGAATTATGCTTATCGTGAATCATTCCGTCAGATACAACACAAGACAAAAGAGATTCTATTCCTGCAAGGATTGCAATTGTGAAGGCTGGAGAAATGAGTTTGCCAATCATTGAGAACTCAAAATCGGGAAGTGAAAAAGTTGGAGCAGATGCTGATATGTCATAGAGGTCACCAATGGTGTTCACATTTAGTCCCGTGAATTTCACAATGACTACGCCTGCAATTACGGCAATTAATGAACCGGGAATTTTTTTGTTGATTTTTGGCCATATGATAAGAATTGCAAGAGCAATCAATCCTACAATGACACTTTGATAGTTGAATGTGGCAAAAGATTTACATACTGCGGATAATTTTTCCATTGTTTCAACTGCGTGGGTACCTTCGGGGAAAGTGAGACCAAAAAAGTCTTTTATCTGTCCTATTACTATGGTGAGAGCAATGCCCGATGTGAAGCCTGTGGTTATGGTATGGGGAATATATTTTATAAGCACCCCGAATTTGCATATACCCATTATTACGAGGATAATACCTGCCATAATGGTTGCAATCACAAGTCCCGACATTCCGTGAGTTGCGACAATTCCTGCAACAATAGTTGCAAATGCAGCTGTGGGTCCTGAAATATTAACTTTGCTTCCACCAAGAAGTGAAATTACAAAACCTGCAACAATTGCTGTATAGAGACCTCTTTCGGGTGACACTCCCGACGCTATTGCCAAAGCAATTGAAAGAGGAAGTGCAATTATTGCAACTATGATTCCTGCTATGATGTCATTGGTAAGTTTTTTACCGTTATAATTTTTTAGTGATGATATTATCTTTGGTTCAAATGTTTTCATATCTATATATCGCCTCCGGATATCTATATTATCACTTTGAACATTAGTTGTAAACAAGGTTTTTGATATATTGTTAATTTTTGGCACAGACTGATTTTCAAATGGGATTTTTTTGTGGCATTTTCAGGAAATGTGATGCTTTATCTTTCAAAATCTTCTTGATTTTTTTTAGGTCTTATTATATTATATTGTGTTATAAGGAGGTGCAGCATATGAAAAAATATGCCATCATAGGATTTGGCGGACTTGGGAAGGTACATTTTCTCAATCTTTTAAAAATTGAAAAAATGAGAGGCGATATTGAACTTAAAGCCATATGCAATTCTTCCCTTGACGGAATAACAAAAAGTATGGAACTCAATATCACTTCGGTTTCTATGGAAAATATTGACTTTTCAAAATATAACCTATACACAGACTATAAAGAAATGATAGAAAAAGAAGAACCGGATTTTGTGTTTATTGCACTTCCAAGTCATCTTCACGCCGAGGTTAGCGTTTATTGTCTTGAAAAAGGCATTGATGTTTTTTCGGAAAAACCAATGGCAATAATGCCCAAAGATTGTTATCTTATGGCAAAAACCGCCAAAGAGTGCAATCGTCGTCTTATGATAGGTCAGGCTCTTCGTTTTTCCGATGAATATATTTTTCTGAAAAAAGCAATTAAAAATGGAACATACGGAAAACCTGTCAAGGCCGAATTTTCAAGAAAATCTCCCCTGCCCCTGTGGTCATCGGGAAACTGGCTTTTAAAGGATGACAAAAGCGGAGGATGCATTGTTGACATGCATGTTCATGATGTTGACATTATGGTGTGGCTTTTCGGAAAGCCAAAGGATGTACACATGGTATCCAGCAGCAAAATGGCGGAATATGAAAGTGTATATGCAATATATTCCTATCCTGATATATCTGTATCAATCAATACTGACTGGGGAATCCATTCCACATACAAGTTTAAAGCATCCTATGGGGTAACATTTGAGGATGCTTATGTTGAATGTGACGGAAAAGAAATTATCGTTTATAAAAATGACACCGTCGAAACCTATCCCATTGAAGGCAACAATATTATGTATATGCGTGAAATTGAGGAATTTGTGGATTGTGTTGTTTGCGGAAAACCCTTTGAGACAACATCACTTGATTCGGTTTGTGATACTATGGACACGGTGTTTAAAGAAAAATACGGAAAGGAAATGTAATAATGAATCTTGGAGTTTTAGTTTTACTTGATGAAAATATTGAAAGCAAGTTTGAAGAATTGAAAAACATGGGTTTTTCCAACTGTCAGCTTTGCAGTTGGAATCTTCATATGCACACAGATGAGTATGCCGAAATCATAAAAAAAGCCTGCAAAAAATATGATGTCAGAATTTCAGCTTTTTGGTGCGGATGGTCAGGCCCGGCTGTGTGGGATTTTTATGAAGGTCCGGAAACTCTCGGTCTTTTGCCCGAAAAATACAGAGAAAAGAGAATTCAGGATTTGAAACAAGGCTCCGACTTTGCAAAGAAAATGGGCGTTGATACAATCGCTACTCACGTTGGATTTCTGCCCGAAATTCCAACATCCAAAGAATATGTTGAAATCATTCCGAGGCTCCGCGAACTTTGTGAATATGTGAAAGATAACGGTCAATATTTCCTTTTTGAAACAGGTCAGGAAACTCCGGTAACACTCAGAAGAACCATTGAAGATATAGGAACAGGAAATCTTGGAATAAATCTTGATGCGGCAAACCTTATTCTCTATGGAAAGGCTAACCCCATTGATGCCCTTTCGGTTTTTGGCGAATATGTGAGAAACATTCACGCAAAAGACGGGAAATATCCAACATCAGGAAAAGCGCTCGGCGAAGAAACACCGCTCGGAAAAGGCGATGTGAATTTTCCTGTGTTTATCGAAAAATTAAAAAGTATCGGATATGATATGGATATAACAATAGAAAGAGAAATCTCCGGCGAAGAGCAGAAAAGAGATATCAGAGAAGCCAAGATTTATCTTGAAGAATTATGGGGAGGGATTTAATAATGATTCAACTTGGTGCATTCTACAGCCAGGTGGAGGCAGGTGTCTTGGAAAAAGGATTAACTCTTGACGAGGCACTTTCTGAAGCGAAAAAACACTCTATTGACTGGGTTGACGTTAACGCTGATTATTTTTATAAAATCCCACCAAAAGAATTTTCTGAAAAATTAAAAAAGCACGGAATCGGAATTTCTTCCGTTCACGGACTTACGGTGTGTGATGTTTCATCAGGTGAAAGAATTAACGAAGCTATAAGAAGTATGAAAGAGCGAATGGAATTTGCAAAGATAGCAGGCAGTAAGTTTTTTATGATTGTTCCCCAAGCTGCTCCGAACTACAGGGAAGATATGAAGGATGAATTTGTGAACGGATTCAGAAGACTTTTTTCAGAAGTTGCAAGATACGGAAAGGAAATCGGAATTCAGGCAACAGTTGAAAACTTTTCTCTGATTAGCCTTCCCTACACAAGTTTTGATGACATCAGATGGCTTCTTGAAAACATTCCCGAAATTATGTATACATATGACAGTGGAAACTATACCCTTGCAGGCTTTGATGAAGTTGAAGGCGCAAAAATGTTTTATGACAGAACAGTTTACTCTCACTTCAAAGACGTTGAAGTTGTGAAAGAAAAAACACCATTTCTCTACGACGGTCTTTATTATGACGGACCCGCATTGGATGACGGAATTGTAAAAAACAATGAGGTTTTAGACTTTTTCAAGGAAAAGGGATATGATGGAATAATAACCATTGAAATTTGTTCAGCAAAAAATGAATTTGAAAAACTTATTGTTTCTGCTGACAGGTACAAAGAAAAAATATAGACCAAAACAGGGTTACAAGAAAATTTTGTTTTCTTGTAACCCTGTTTTTAAATTAATCTATACACGAATATAATACGTTTCTGAGTTCTTTTTGCATATTCATAACCCAACTGTGGCAATGCTGAAAATATACAAGTGAGAGTTTGTTTTCGGGGTCTACAAGAGCAAAAGAACCTGCCGCTCCGTCCCATCCAAATTCTCCGTATGGGCTTGTTGAACTGCTTGTTACCTTATCGTGATGAACTCTCACACCAAGTCCGTATGTATATCCTTTCTTTACCTCCTGAAAATCTTTGTATTGCTGAGGATTGAGTTGGTTTGACCTCATAAGGTCGATTGCGAATTTTGAAATGATTCTGTTGCCGCCTTTACCAACTCCCCCATTTGCAAGAGCATCTGTAAAGAGAGCATAATCATGGGGACAAGAGCAAAGACCTGCTCCACCGCTCTGATACTGGGGTGAAAGATTATATACACAGTCATCCGGTTGTCTTACAAAGCCTTTGCCATCTTCATATATGTATCTTTTGGCAAGGCGAGAAAGTCTTTCTTCATCCTTTGGAACGTCAAAGAATGTGTTTGTCATACCAAGGGGTTTGAAGATGTTCTCTTCCATATAGTCCCCAAGTTTCATACCAGACCACACCTCAATGAGACCGCCTAAAACATCGTGACAAAGGCTATATCTGAATCTTGTTCCGGGTTCAAATCCGAGAGTCATATTTGACATGGCTCTGACAAGTTCGAGAGTGCTTGTCTCTCCTCTTTCAACAGCCTCTGTTATATAGTTTGCGCAAAGATCATAGTCAAAACCTGCTCCCATAGTGAAAAGGTCACGGACAGTTATGGGGTTTTTGGCATATCCCGATTCATTTTTTTCTCCCTGTGCCCCCATTATACTTCCCGTGATTATTTTTGCACCCTCGGAGGTGTCAAATTCATCATATGAAATTTTCATCTTTTCAAATTCAGGAAGATACATTGAAATGGGATCATCAAGAAGATATGCACCTTTTTCCAGAAGCTGGAGAGCCGCTGTGCATGTTACCATTTTTGTCATGGAATATATGAGATAGAGGTCATCAGGAGATATTTTTTTGCCCGATTCAAGGTCACTCATTCCGACGGAATGTCTGAACACCATTTCGTGGTCTTTGAAGACAATGCAATCTGCACCGGGAACGTGATATTTTGTTGTAATGTTATCAAGATAGTTTTTCAAATTTTCAAAATTCATATTTATGCTCCATTCTTTTGTTTACTAATATGACTGTTTCAAATTTTTCGATTTCAAAACCGCCATCAATAATTCCGTCATATTCAAGATTCATATTTTCATTTATGCGATATATATACATTTCGGATAAACTGTCAGACTCAAAATTGACATTTGTCTGTTCCGTTGAGTTGACAAGCATTACAACTTCAGTACTTTCACCTGACGCCGCAACACAACTAATCCCCGTTGGCACATCTGTCACTTCAGCCTGATTTTTCGCACGATATAACAGGTCAAATGCTTTTAATGAATAATAAGCTTTGAAGGGTTCATATGACAACGGATTAAAAAGTCCCTCATATGAACCATGCACCTGCCCATCATAATACATTAACATATTTACAGAAGTATTCTGCATTTCAAGAATCATTTGTGAAATATTGGCACTATCTTCAAGCGTTCCTCTTTTTTCTATTCCTGGATTCCACTCATTGAGTATGCTTTCTGTATTTTCAAATCCGTATTTCATAAGATTTTCGTGGACATATTTTTCATAAGCAATGTTTTTCTCGACATCTGAATATGAATGCCATGAAAAAAAGTCTAGAGGCAGGCCATTCTCTTTCACATATTTTAAAAATTTGTGGAAGCACTCTATGAAATATTCTGTTCTCGAACTTGAATTGGCAGTTGAGGCAACATTATTTTCAAAAAGGTTATAAAAACCGCAGGATGCATATCCACCAATTTTAAGATGGGGATACATATTTTTAAGATGCGAGGATGTTACCTTATAAAGTTCAAGGTATTCCTCAAATGTACCTTTCCACATGCAGTTATCTTCAATATCTGGATAATTATCGGGTTCATTCCATATCTCCCAATATTCGATTCCGAGTCTGTAACCATTTGCCCATCCCTCATTGTAGTGTGCAATTATCTTTTCGCAGATTTTTGCCCATTTCATGTTATCCTTTGGCGGAAATATATTATATGCTTTTATTTTCTGATAATTTTCAATTGTTGCACCCAAACGATAGAACACTTTGGCTCCATTTGAGTCTATGGCATTCAAAAGCCAGTCGGTAAAAGCGAAATCGTATGATGCAGGATCATTTTCATCAGCTTCAAAATTCCTGAATATATTTGCAATATCCACGAATATTCTGCCGCCGTATGCTCCTCCCGTGTCGTGCAATCTTGAATATGGGATACCTGCCTCTTTTATGTAGTGAAACAGTTTGTCTGATGCTCCGACAATCGGAACATTGTTTATTGCATGCATAGGTTTAATTTTGCCTGATACATTTTTAAAATTCACTTTCAGTTTACTCATACGGGCTATGCCCTCCTCGACTATATGAATACTTTACCATTTAATTATAAAGTTTTATTGGGCTGATGTCAATAGAGTTTACGGACTTAAACACATTTTGAACTGCAAAGATGAATTATGACACATTAACTGTTGTAAAAATTACATAATTATATATATAAACACATATGTTCCGTTTACTTTTTACATAAAATTGCTTTTTCCCTATTCTCTTTTTTGGCAAAATGAAGTAAAATGTGATAATGTAAGATTATTTTGTTGACTTTATCGCTTTAACATGCTAAAATGATAAAGTAAACTTTTGTTATCCCCCGGAGGAATTAGTAATGAAAATTGATACACAACTTTTGAAAAATGAAGAACGTGCGGTTTTTGCCCTTCGTTCACTCTATGAAAAATACGGCTATGCTCAGTATAAGATGAGTAAGTTTGAAGAGTATGACCTTTATGTAAGAAACAAAGACTTTTTGGTTTCCGACCATATAATCACATTTACCGATACAAACGGAAAACTCATGGCATTAAAGCCTGACGTTACCCTTTCCATAATAAAAAACAGCAAAGACAGCGCAGAACACATTCAAAAAGTTTATTATAACGAAAATGTGTACAGAGTTTCAAAAAGCACAGATTCCTACAGAGAAATTATGCAGACAGGGTTAGAGTGCATCGGTGCAATTGATGATTATTGCATATATGAAGTTTTATCTCTTGCTGCAGAAAGCCTGAAAGTTATATCCGAGGATTTTGTCCTTGACATCTCCCACATGGGAATTGTATCAAAACTCATTTCCGGCCTTGACTTATCCATTGATGATGAAAAAGAATTCATCAAATGTCTGGGTGAAAAAAATGCTCATCAGATTGCTCAAATCTGCACATTGGCAGGTTGCGATGATGAAACAAAAGAAAAAATATTATCTCTTGTAACTCTATATGGAAGCGGACGAGATGTTATTGAAAAGCTTAAAAATCAATTTGCCGATGTATGCAACACCGAAATCTGTCAGCTCGAAATGATGATAAATCTTTTGGAGGGTGCAGGATTTTCAGACAAGATACATGTTGATTTTTCTGTTACAAACAATCTCGGATATTACAACGGCATTGTATTCAAAGGTTTTGTGAAGGGGATTTTTGAAGAAGTTCTCTCCGGCGGTCAGTATGACAAGCTGATGAAAAAGATGAACAGAAAATCAAGAGCTATCGGATTTGCAGTATATGCAGATGCCCTTGAACGCCTTGGTGAAACAAAGAGAGAATTTGATGTTGATACAATTATCTTATATGACGAAAAAAGCGACATTTCAATGCTCAATGATGCAGTGAAAATGATGACAAGTGCGGGAAAAAGCGTTATGGCACAAAAGCAGATTCCGTCCAAGATAAAATACAGACAACTTCTTAAAATGAATGAGAAAGGGGTTGAAATGCTTGAAAACAATGCTTAATGTTGCCCTTCCCAAAGGAAGACTTGGGGAAAAGGTTTATGACATGTTTGAAAAAGCCGGATTTGAATGTCCGTCAATAAAAGAAAACTCAAGAAAACTGATTTTTGAAAACCCTGAAAAAGGTGTAAGATACTTTTGGGTGAAGCCCTCCGATGTTGCAATCTATGTTCAAAGAGGTGCGGCAGATATCGGAGTTGCAGGAAAAGATATTTTACTTGAATATGAACCCGATATATATGAACTTCTTGACCTTGGATTCGGAAAATGTAAAATGGCAGTTGCGGCAAAAAAAGATTTCAGGGATAACCCGGGAAGAACACTTAAAGTTGCAACAAAATTCTCAAATATTGCCAAAACATATTATGCATCACTTGGTAGAGATATTGACATAATCCACCTCAACGGTTCAATTGAAATTGCCCCCATTCTGGGACTTTCAGATGTTATAGTTGACATTGTAGAAACCGGAACAACCCTCAAGGAAAACAACCTTGAAGTGACAGAAACCATTGTTCCCATAAGTGCAAGACTCATTGCAAATAAGGCAAGTTTCAAATTCAAGTCAGAAGAAATTGAAAAAATCACAGAAAGCCTGGCAAGACAGACGGAGGATAGAAATGATTAAGATTTTAAAATACGGTGAGGTTGCAAACTCCGATATTTTTTCAAGGGTTGTTCCCCAAATGAATGTTTGCGAAATAGTATCCGATATTATTGATAATGTAAGAAAAAACGGTGACAAAGCCCTTTATGAATATTCAGAGAAATTTGACAAAGCAAAACTTTCATCACTGATTGTAACAAAAGAAGAAATCCAAGAGGCTCTTTCATTGGTTGACGAAAAATTCCTTGAAGTTTTAAAAAGAGCCGCAAAAAACATTCGCAAATTCCACGAAAAACAAGTGAGACAGAGTTTCATTATAAACGATGAAAAAGGAATTGTGACAGGTCAGAAAATTATTCCCGTTGACCGTGCAGGTCTTTATGTTCCGGGCGGTACTGCGGCATACCCATCAACTGTTTTGATGGATTCAATTCCTGCAGTTATTGCAGGATGCAAAGAGGTTGTAATGGTTACACCTCCCACAAAAGAAGGAAAAGTCAATCCCGTAATACTGGCTGCAGCACACATTGCCGGTGTCACAAAAATCTTTAAGGTGGGCGGTGCACAAGCAATTGCCGCTCTTGCCTATGGAACCGAAAGTGTTCCGAAAGTGGACAAAATTGTTGGCCCCGGAAATGCATTTGTGGCTGAAGCAAAAAAACAGGTTTACGGCGTTGTTTCCATCGATATGATTGCAGGCCCCAGCGAAATTCTCATTGTGGCAGATTCAAAATCAAATCCAAAACATCTTGCAGCAGACCTTTTATCTCAGGCAGAACACGACAAAATGGCAAGCGCAGTTTTGGTCACCGATTCCGAGAAACTTGCAAAAGATGTTCAAAAAGAACTTGAAATTCAGATTCCGGCTTTAGAAAGAGCAGAAATTGCAAGAACATCTATTGATGACAACGGCAAAATTATTGTGGCAGATACATTGGATGTTGCAATTGAAATTGCAAATGAAATTGCACCTGAACATCTTGAACTTTGTGTTGACAATCCCTTTGATTATCTTGATTCAATAAGGCATGCAGGCTCAATCTTCATGGGAAGAAACTGTCCCGAGGCTTTGGGTGATTATATGGCAGGTCCAAACCACACACTTCCCACAAGCGGAACAGCAAAATTTTCAAGTCCTCTTTCCGTGGATGATTTTGTCAAGAAGACACAATATACCTATTATACAAAAGAAGCCCTTGAAAACATTGCAAGAGACGTTGAATATTTTGCGCAAAAAGAAGGACTTACAGCACATGCAAAAAGTGCAGTTATAAGACTTGAAGACTAAAAGAAAATCAGAAGGAAAGATACAATATGAGCAGATTTTTTTCCAAAAAACACGAAAAATTAGTTCCTTATGTTCCCGGAGAACAACCAAAAGATAATAAATATATAAAGTTAAATACCAACGAATCCCCCTATCCCCCATCAAAAAAAGCAATCAGAGAAGCACACAAAGCAGCAAGAAAACTGCAGTTATATTCAGATCCTGAATGTACATATCTTACAGGTGAACTTGCAAATCTTCTTGGTGTGAAAAAAAATGAAGTTCTTTTAACAAATGGTTCTGATGAAATTTTAAATTTTATATTCATGGCTTTTTGCGATGATGAACACCCTGCAGTATTTCCTGATATCACATACGGATTCTACAAGGTATTTGCAGAAATAAATAATGTTCCCTATGAGGAATTTCCTCTGAAAGAGGATTTTACAATAGACATTTCGGATTATCTGGGAATCGGCAAAAATATTTTTATAGCAAATCCAAATGCACCAACAGGAATTTCAATCCCACTTTCAGACATTGAAAAAATTGCATCTTCAAACCCTGATAACATTGTAGTAATTGATGAGGCATATGTAGACTTTGGCGGCGAAAGTGCAATCGGTCTCATAAATAAATATGACAACCTCATTGTTACCCAGACATTTTCAAAGTCACGTTCCATGGCAGGGGCAAGACTGGGATTTGGTGTTGCAAATTCTGAAATCATAAAAGATCTTAATACCATTAAATATTCAACTAACCCCTACAATATCAATTCAATGACAATGGCGGCAGGACTTGGTTGTGTGAGAGATGAAAAATACACCCAAAGAAACTGCAAAGAGATTATTGAAACAAGAAAGGAAACGGTGAAAGAACTCGAAAAAATCGGTTTCACATGCACCGACTCAACAAGCAATTTTATATTTGCAAAACACAGATGTGTTGGCGGAGAAAAAATATATACAGAGTTGAAATCGAGAGGAATCCTTATTCGTCACTTTACAAGTGAAAGAATTAAGGAATATAACCGCATCACAGTTGGAACTCCAAAACAAATGAAAGTCCTTATAGAGACTCTGAAAACAATACCGGAGGTAGAATAATATGAGATGTGCAAAAATCAAAAGAGATACAAAAGAAACAAAAATATCACTTTCTTTAAATCTTGACGGAGAGGGAAAAACACAGATTAATACAGGCTGCGGATTCCTTGACCATATGCTGACTCTTTTTGCATCCCACGGCGGATTTGATCTTGAAGTTTTTTGTGATGGCGACACATTTGTGGATTTCCATCACACCACAGAGGATGTTGCGATCTGTCTCGGTCAGGCATTTGTTGAATCTCTCGGTGACAAAAAAGGCATCAGAAGATATGGAAATATGATTCTTCCCATGGACGAGGCTCTGATACTTTCTGCTGTTGATTTTTCAGGAAGAGCATATCTTGGTTATGAACTCAGTATCCCCTCTCAGAAAGTGGGCGATTTTGACACAGAACTTTGCAGTGAATTCTGGCTCGCCTTTACAAGAGAGGCAAAATGCAATCTTCACATAAACCAGATGTCAGGTACAAATTCACACCACATTATCGAGGGTGCGTTCAAATCCGTTGCAAGATCAATAAGACAGGCAGTTGAAATTGACGAAAGATTCAAAGATACATTACCCTCTACAAAAGGAGTTTTATGATGATAGCAATAGTAGATTACGGCGTTGGAAATCTCTTCTCGCTCAAGAGTTCTTTTGCCCACATTGGCGTTGAAGCCGTGGTGACCGGTGAAAAAGAGATACTTGAAAAAGCAGATAAAATTATTCTTCCGGGCGTTGGTGCCTTTGGAGACGCCATAGAAAAACTAAGAAGCACAGGACTTGACAAAGTTGTTATAGAAGAGGCAAAAAAAGGAAAACCCATTATGGGAATATGCCTCGGTATGCAACTTTTGTTTGAAAAAAGTTTTGAATACGGACAATACGAAGGTCTCGGTCTCATTGAGGGTGAAATAAGACCTATATCCGATGTGATTGACAAAGATCTCAAAATTCCTCACATTGGCTGGAATCCTCTTTTGATAAAAGGCGAAAAAAGCTCAATATTCAAGTACTTAAACGACGGCGACTGTGTATATTTTGTTCACTCCTACTATGGTTCAGGATGTGAAAAAAGCACCATTGCAACGGCAGAATACAGCCGGGAACTTACTGCAGCAGTTGCAAAAGACAATGTTTTCGGATGTCAGTTCCATCCTGAAAAAAGCGGTAATGTGGGACTGGGAATACTCAAAGCATTTTGTGAAATTGGGGAGGGCGAAAAATGATTATATTTCCTGCAATAGATTTGTATGACAAGAAAGCAGTGAGACTATTTAAAGGTGACTACGAACAAATGACAGTCTATAGTAACAACCCTCCTGAGATTGCCAAAGATTTTACCTCTTGCGGTGCAACACATATTCATATTGTCGATTTAGAGGGAGCAAAAGACGGCTCAACCCCCAATCTTGAAGTTGTGAAAGAAATCAAAAAAGTATCAGGGCTTTTTTGCGAAATTGGCGGCGGAATAAGAGATATGGAGACCATCAGCAAATATGTTGATGCAGGTATTGACAGAGTGATTCTCGGAACCGCGGCAGTGGAAAATGAAGATTTTGTAAAAGAAGCCGTGGAAAAATATGGCGAAAAAATTGCAATTGGAGCAGATATTAAAGACGGGTATGTTGCAATTAAAGGCTGGGTAGAAAAATCAGAATATGAGTGTTTTGAATTCTGCGAAAAAATGCAGAAAATCGGTGTCAGAACTCTTATTTGCACGGATATTTCAAAAGACGGCGCAATGATGGGGACAAATCACGGACTATACAAAGACTTAAGCGAAAAATTTGATATGCAGATTGTTGCATCAGGTGGTGTTTCATCCATTGATGATGTCAAAAAACTTTCTGCCCTTGGGATATACGGTGCCATAATCGGCAAAGCGTATTATACAAAAGCAATTTCCTTAAAAGAAGCAATTGAGGTGGCAAAATGATAACAAAAAGAATTATCCCCTGCCTGGATGTTAAAGATGGCAGAGTGGTTAAAGGTGTTAATTTTAAAGGGCTTTCAGATGTTTCATCCCCCGTTGAACTTGCAAAATTCTACACCGAAAACGGTGCAGACGAACTTGTGTTTTATGACATTACTGCATCGGCAGAGGGCAGAGCACTTTTTACTGATATTCTGTGTGAAGCCGCAAGTTCTGTTTTCATTCCCCTGACAGTTGGTGGAGGAATCAATACTCTTGATGATTTTGACAGGGTGCTCAAATGCGGAGCAGACAAAGTAAGCGTAAACTCAGGTGCCATAAAAAATCCCAATCTCATCTATGAGGCTGCTAAAAGGTATGGAGATCAGTGTGTTGTTATTTCCGCCGACGTTAAAAGAGTGGACGGGATTTTCAGGGTGTTTGCAAAAGGCGGAAGAGAAAACACAGGTATGGAAGCCATAGCCTGGATAAAACATTGTGTTGATTCAGGTGCCGGCGAGGTTGTTTTAAATTCCATTGATACCGACGGTGTCAAGGGCGGATTTGATCTTGAAATGCTTGAAAAGGTGTGTGAAGTTGTAAACGTTCCGGTTATTGCTTCGGGCGGTGCAGGGTGCATCGACGACTTTACCCGTCTTTTTAAGACTCTGCCAAAAGTTGATGCAGGTTTGGCGGCGTCAATTTTCCACTTTGGAGAAGTCAGCATATCTGACCTTAAAGAAGAACTGAAAAACCAGGGAATCCCTGTTAGAATATGATTTTGTGAGGTTTTAATTATGATTAATATTAACGAACTTAAATTTGATGAAAAGGGACTTATTCCCGCAATTATTGTTGATTCTGTTACAAAAGAAGTGCTCACTTTAGCCTATATGAACAAAGAAAGTCTTGAAATCTCTATGGAAAAAGGACTTACATGTTTTTGGAGCAGATCAAGAAATGAACTCTGGCTTAAGGGTGAGACAAGCGGAAACTATCAGCACATTGTTTCAATTACTGCTGACTGCGACGGTGATGCTCTTAAGGTGGTTGTGGAAAAAGACGGCCCTGCATGTCACCTGGGGAATGAAAGTTGCTTTGAATATCCCCTCTTTGCAAGCGATGACAAAAGTGAATTTTCTCTCCAAGGTCTTATGAAACTTATTGAAGGAAGAAAACTTGACAAAAAAGAAGGTTCTTACACCACATATCTTTTTGAAAAGGGAATTGACAAAATTCTCAAAAAGGTTGGCGAAGAATGTACAGAAGTTATTATTGCTGCAAAAGACAATGACATAAAAGAAACTGTATATGAAGTGGCTGACCTTGCATATCACGTTATGGTAATGATGACAGAGATGGGAATAAGCCTTGAAGATATTCATAAAGAACTTGCTTCAAGACATGTTATTGACCATAAGGTAAAGCAGGAAAAAATGACAAAATAATATATGTTTACAATCGAGTAGGAGGCTAACCATTAGTTGATTAGCCGACCTCTCACACCACCATGCGTACCGTTCGGTACACGGCGGTTCAATCATATTGAGTGCAAAGACTTGTATGCCTCGGATATGTCATAATATCCACGGCGTGCAAG